>JAHECJ010000475.1 GCA_024641805.1 Desulfococcus sp. | reverse complement strand
AAATTCTGGAATCAGTCTGGAAGTAAAGGCAACCAAGAAGATGACCACAGAGAGTAAAAATAAACTATTTTCTCCGGAATCCATCAATAAAATATTCCCGGAAAATCTGGCGGATCAGTTTTTTGAAGCGCTGTATGGTGATCCCTCTGAAGGGGCGTACAACATTAAGCTTGTTTTTAAAGAACAAAAAAACAATACATTAATCTTTGAGTTTCATTTGACCCAGCGGCCCGGAAAGTGCCTCCGGTGCAACCTGACCTATGGATTGCCGGAAGTTTTTTCAAGACATCCGCTGATCAATGTCAAAGGCCTGGTCCAAAAAATTGATGCGCAGCTGAACGGACAGGGTAACTGCACTGACTGGAAACTCGGCGAAACAATTGAAATTTCAAATAAGTTGCATGCGATTCCGTTGGTTATTAAGATAGAAGAAACAGACTGAAACAGCCGAATCCATTCGGGCTGAAATATTCCAATTATAAAAAAGCCGCCTCATTTATAGCAGGATGTGGCGGCTTTTTTTAGGAACTACATAACTGATTTTTCACGAACCGATTTGCCGGAGATGCAAGGCGCAGGGCATGAAGCTGTAGCTTGCTACTGCGATTGCCCTGCAACACCGCATATTCGGTAAATTCGGATCGTGATTACCTGTTTGCTTTTTTGATCCCCAGCTTATCCATTGCAATGATCATTTTGCAGATGTTGGCAGACCCCTCCACAATCGTATAGGTGGGGGTGTCCCGGTAAAAGCGGGCCACCGGGTATTCCTCGGAATAGCCATAGGCCCCTAATATCCGCATGGCGGAGTTGGCGCACCGGAGAGCGGTTTCGCCGGCAAAATATTTTGCCTGGGCGACACTCAGGCCATTGTTTAAGTTCCCCTGGTCTTTTTCCCAGGCCGCCTTGTACACCAGCATCCGGGCGGCTTCAATGTCCGTGGCCATTTGCGCGATCAAATCCTGGTTCATCTGGAAGGTCCCGATGGGTTTTCCGAACTGTTTGCGCTCGTTGCAGTATTTAATGGACGCGTCCAGCAAAGCCTGGGCCACCCCGACGGCGCCGGCGGCCGCGGAAATCCGGGTCTGGTTGAGTGATGAAAAAACAATTTTGGCCCCGTCGCCGGGACTCCCTAAGATGTTTCCCTTGGGGACCCGGGTGTTGTCCAGAAACAATTCGCCGGTGGGGGAAGAATGGGATCCCATTTTGTCCAGACGGGAGGTTTTAATGCCGTTGAAGTTTTTGGGTTCAATGACAAAGGCGGAGAGTCCCCTGGAACCCTGCTCCTTGTTCGTATAGGCATAGTAAATCAGAACGTCGGCGATGTCGGCATTGGATATCCATGTCTTGGACCCGTTGAGCAGCCAGTGGTCGCCCATATCCCTGGCTTCCGAGGCAATGGACATGACATCCGAGCCGGCATCCGGTTCGGTGATGGCAAACCCGCCCAGATAATCCGCTTTCACCAGCTTATTAATGTATTTTTTGCGAAGCGCTTCACTGCCGTACCGATAAATGGTATAAGCTGAGCCGATACACTGCATGTTGACCTGGACCCGCAAGGAACTGGACACCTTGGCGATTTCCTCGGTGATGATCACCGCCGACATCCAGTCCATGCCTTCCCCGCCGTATTCCTCCGGAATGCACATACCGAAAAAACCGAGTTTTCCCATGGGTTTGATGACTTCCTCATAGGGGAAATAATGGTCCGCGTCCCACTGGGCTGCATTAGGTGCGATCTGCTTGACGGCAAATTCCCGCACTGCCTTTTGAAGCATCAGGTGTTCTTTTGACAGCTTAAAATCCATGATTCACTCCCGTATGGCTTCGTAAAAATCTCAATTTCTGCGTTGTGTTTCATTCTTATCCATTCAACGTACGAAAAGTACGCCTCATGGATAAGAACTCACACGCTTTGAACTTGAGTCTTTTTTCTTTGCCATAAAATTATTGTAAGTAATTAAAAATATTATTTAAAAAATTAATTTTGTAGATTTTTTGATCTTGATTTCTCACGAATTGGAGCGGTGCAGGAACAAGGCACTTCAGCCTGAAGAAGTAGTCTTTTACTTCAAAGGCTGAATAACGCAGTTCCTTTGCTGCTCCGGTATTTGAGAAGCAAGATCAATCGACCATGGTCAACCCCCCGCTCACACTCAACACCTGGCCGGTGACAAAGTTGGCTTCTTCGGACGCAAAAAAGACCACGGCCATGGCAATGTCGTCAGCGGTTCCCATCCGTTTTAAGGGGATAATCTTGTCCATGCTGGAAAGCACCTTGTCCGCAAACGCGTCTTCAGCTTTCATGTCATCCAGCAGCGGGGTCGGGGTGGGCCCCGGGCAGATCACGTTTACATTGATTTTGTTTCGGGCAAACTCCCGTGCCATTGTCTTGGAAAAGGAGATGACCGCGCCTTTGGTGCCGGCATACACGGATTCGCCCATGCTGCCCACGCGGGCGGCGTCGGACGCGATATTAATGATCCTGCCGCTGTTGCGTTCAATCATGTCAGCCGCCACCGCATACGTTGTGTTGAGCACGCCCTTAAAGTTGATGTCGATCACCTTGCTCCAGAAATCCGGCGTGGTTTTCATAAACGGCTTCATCCGGTCCCACCCGGCATTGTTCACCAGGATATCCAGGGCCCCGAACTTTTCCTTAGCCGCCGCAACCATCGCCTGGACGGACGCCAGGTCGGTAATGTCTGTTTTCACAGCAATGGCCTTGCCTCCGGAATTTTCAATTTCCGCAGCCGTGGCCACAGCTTCGTCAATCAGCAGATCGGCGATTACGATTTTAGCTCCCTGTTTGGCCAGCGTCTCACAGATTCCCTTGCCGATTCCCCGGGCTCCGCCGGTCACCACCGCTACTTTGTTGGTTAACTCAAACATGGTCTTCCCCTCCAGTTGGCGATTTAATAATTAAATAAAAATACTAAAATAATTGATAATATGAGAAGGCAAAGTAAAAAGCTTCAAGTTCAAGGCACGCAAATTCTTCATCCATGAGGCGTACTTTTTGTACGTTGAATGGAGGAAGGATGCGGCGTAACGCAGAAATTGAGTTTTTTACTTTGTCTTCAAATTTTCCCAGATAGTCGATACCCCCTGTCCCCTCCCCACACATAACGTGGTCAGTCCGTATCGGGCCGCCGGATTTTCCTCA
>JAHECJ010000474.1 GCA_024641805.1 Desulfococcus sp. | reverse complement strand
GAATCCCCCCCACACATCCACCTGCGCAACGCCGGGGATACGGGCAAACCGGTATCGGATTTGATCCTCGATGAGTTGGGTGAGTTCAACGGGATCCAGGCTGCTGGAAATGCCCAGCAGGACGACCGGAAAACTGTTGATGTCGAACTTGCTGATGATCGGTCTGACGATATCTTCCGGCAGCTCGTTGATTTCATTCTCAATGGTGGACTGTACGTCGAGGGCGGCTGTATCGATATTCGTTCCCCAGGCAAACGTAACCCGAATGCGGCTGTTTCCTTCATATGATTCGGAGGTCAGTTCCTCCACACCCGGCACCGTGCCGATAATTTCCTCGATAATCTGCGTAATCAGCCGCTCCATTACAACAGGGCTGGCCCCTTCATACTCCGTCCGGACGGTCAATGTAGGCAGTTCAATATTGGGCAGCATATCGATGCGCAGCCGGCTCAATGATACGGCACCGAGAATCACGACAATCAGGGTGACCATGGTGGTAAAAATCGGACGGCGGACGGAAAATCCCGGCAGATTCATTTGATTGGTGTCTCCTTAATGACTGAATCGGATTTCTCCTGCGCATTCGAGATAGTGACTTCCGAGCCATTATTCAGCAACTGCTGTCCCAATGTGATTACCCGGCCGGACAACCCCTGCCCGGTCACGGAAACGTTTCCGTTCCCGCGAATCCCCGGTGTGACTTCCCGCCATGATACGGTTGAAGTGTCATTATTAACGACAAAAACCCCTGTCTTATCATCACGAGTGGTCAGGGACTGTTCCGGCACGATAATGGCATCTTCAATTCGATCCAGAACCACCGTCACCCGGATAAACATCCCAGGCTTCAACTGGTGAAGCGGGTTATCTATTTTCAGTTCTATTTTTGCCTGCCGCGTGTCCTTTCCGAAAACCGGTGAAATCCGCTCGATCTGCCCGTTGAAACAGATATCGGGAAAAGCATCCGTTACAAGGGTTGCCTGCTGTCCCAGCCGCAGACTGGCATAGTCCTTTTCGCTGACAAATATAATCCCGACAATCGGATCCAGCGCGACGATAGAAAACAATGGCGCATTGGCGGCAACGGTCTCCCCTTCATTTACAAACCGATCCGCCACCACCCGGAAACTGGCGCCTCCCGTCCATCCGGCAGCAATTTTTGTATAACCCAACCTAATTTTAGCGGTTTCCAGCAAGGCTTCAGCCCTTGTCAACTGAGCCTGGGAAACTTCCTGCCGTGACTGCTTTGAAAGCTGATCCGCCTTGGCCGCGTCAAATTGTGAATCCGAGGCCACCCCCCGGGAACGGAGTTTGTCGGCACGGCTTAACTCGCGAGTGGCGATCTCAAGGGCATTTTGCGCTTCCACAAGATTTGCTTTTGCCACCAGCAAATCTGCTTCCGCCAGCGCCACGGCCTGAACATATTCGTCATTGTCCAGTTCCGCTAAAACTTGCCCTTGTTGAACGCTATCCCCAAGATCCACGTTTAATCTCTCAACACGGCCATTAATCTTGGGCGAAATCACAAATTCGTCGTTCGGCTCCAGAGTTCCGCTGAATGTTCTGCGCAATTCAATGGGGCCCTGCTGAATTGGAAAAACCTCAACAGGGACCGATTTCATCCCCTGGTTTTGTGCGTCTGTTTTCTCCTGGTCCTGAAATCGGCTGAAAATTATCCATGCAAATCCAGCAGCAATGACAAAGGCGATAATGATCATGTTTTTTTTGGGTATGGAAAATCTCATAATCGGCTATACTTTCGCTGATTGGTTTAATTTAAACGGTTATTTTATTTATCATGGTGGAAATGGTTAAGGTTTTAAAAAACAAGTAATTTATATCAAAATGAATCCTGTTGTCGATATTTATTCCATTACAGTTACTTCATTGAATCGACCGATCGGTTCGGAAAATATTTGGCATACCGCCAATAAATGTTTATTATAGCATAATGAATCATTTAATCGTACTTCATTCATTGTTTTAAATTAGTGGCAATCTTTTTGAAAGGACGACCAATGAGTGACGGTCAGGATCAGGAAAAATCATTTGATCAACCATTCATTTCTGAGTGGATGAATTCCTTAACGGATTTATGGGGTGCTTTGGGCAAATCATGGATGAATGCATCTCAAGCAGCGGCGCCTCCGCCGGAATCCGAAGCCCCCAAAAAAACAACGCCCGAAGAAGCAATGCAAACATACCTTAAGTCGTTTCAAACGATCAGTGCAGCTTTTTCCAACCCGGAAAGCCTTGCCGGATTATTCAAGGGGGCGGATGTTTTTCCTGACCTTTTTTTAAAAACATTCCGATCTTCAATGGAATCCTCCTTTAAGCTTCAGACTCAGATGCTGGAAAAAGCTGCGCGTATTGGTTCAAAAACCAATCCATACCAGTTTGACAATCTGGACCAGGAACTGTTTCGTACCTGGACAGAAATTTATGAAAAAGAATTTCAACAATACCTGAATATCCCCCCGCTCGGTTTGAACCGTTTCTATGTTGAACGCGCCAATCAAGCCCAGGATGCATTAAATAAATTTCAAGCCAGGCTGTCAGAATTTCTTTTCATGCTCTATCTGCCCGTAGAAAAATCATTTATGGTTATGCAGCAGGAAGTGGCCGAAAAATCAAAAACCGGTGAACTGCCGGAGAGTCCGAACGATTATTATCGTGTCTGGATACGGATACTGGAAGGCCACTACATGAAGCTGTTCCAATCCTCCGAATATGCCGCTGTTTTAAATCGCACCATCGAAGCCATGTCGGAATATAAGTCCCGCGGGCAAATGGTGAAGAATGATATTTTAGAAATGATGGCCATTCCCACCCGGAGTGAACTGGATGAATTATACAAAGACCTCTATGCGACCAAAAAAGAACTGCGCGCAATTAAGAAGAAACTGAAGGATTTTGAAAAAAAATCCTGAATTCTATAAGGAGACGACATGGGACAGCCCGGAATCAAAGTGGATGCGATACTGGCCAAACTGGCCGAGGACGCCGAAAAAGCACAAACCAGGGCCACCAAGGCTTCCGATGTATTGCTTGAAAAGCTTGAGACGGAAATAGCGTCCACCCCTTATGATGTGGTTCATCAGGTAGATCGCGTAAAACTGAAGCACTATAAAACCAAGATTCAATCCCAAACACCGCTGCTGATTGTTTAT
>JAHECJ010000473.1 GCA_024641805.1 Desulfococcus sp. | reverse complement strand
TTAAGCAGCATAAAGGCGAGCATCGGATGCGCGGCGCCGGTCCCGGTTGAGGTCCAGGAAGAATGGAAAAAGCTGACCGGGATTCCGCTGATCAACGGCTGGGGCATGACGGAAACCAACAGCGGCGGGATTATCTCCATCCCCGGGATTAAAGAAAAAGACGATTCCATAGGCATTCAGGTATATTCTGAAGTGAAAATCACGGACGCATCAGGCAATATTGTGGCGCGCAATGTGGAAGGCGAAATCTGCTATAGGGGCCTGCAGGTGGCGGCCGGTTATCTCAACAAAGCCAAAGACACCGAAGCCGTTTTTATGCCGGACGGATGGCTGCGTACCGGTGACCGGGGCTATATCGATGAACAGGATTTTGTGCATTTTGTCGATCGCATCAAGGACCTGATCGTGGCGTCCGGGTACAATATCGCGCCCATGGAGATTGAAAACGTGCTCTATCTGCACCCGGCGGTTGAGGAAGTGGCTGTTGTGAGCCATCCGGATCCATACCGGGGCGAAACGGTTAAGGCGGTTATCTCCCTTAAAATCGATTATATGGGGAAAGTGACCGAAAAGGATATCATCGACTTCTGCAAGCAGCATCTGGCATCCTATAAAGTGCCGAGGATTGTGGATTTCAGAGATATCCTGCCCAAAAGCCCGGTGGGGAAAATCATGCGCAATGAGTTAAAGGATATTTAAAAATTTTCACGAATTTTTAAATCCCCAGAATCAGCTGCCGCAGCATCTTCTGAAACGGGGCCCTGAAAGCGGCAAACGATCCGATTTCACCGACCGGGTCATCCTTGATCCGGCAATGACGGCCCACGGCAAACAAAAACCGCGCCAGCGATCCGAGATGGGTTCCGATCAACGTTTTACCCGTTGTCTGAAGGGAGACGGCAATTTCCCGCGTTGGGTCGGCCCAGCAGAAAATATTCATAAACCCGATATGGCCATAGGCTGATTCCGAATACGGTCCCCACATCCCGACCGGTGACGCCCCCAGCATCATCCCGGCGCTGTACCGCATGGGAATGATCATCGTGCCATCAAACCACATTTTTGCGACCGGCTCCACTGCCCGGCGGATGGTGGACGGCTTGAAAATCCGTTTACCGTTTAATTCCCCGCCGTTTAACATCATCTGGAAAAACTGCGACATTTCATCCGCCGTGGCCACCAGGTTGGCCGACGGGATAATCACCTTCATGAACCGCGTTTCATTTGAAAACCGCACCACATCGCCCCACGACACGCTCAACGCACGTTTGGCTATGGCAGACAGCGGAAAAACCAGGGGCAAACCGGTGTCATAATTGACGGCTACTTTTGCAATATCCTGATCCGGCACACCATAATTAAAGTAGCGGAAACCCAGCGGTTCCTGAATGCTTTCGCGAAGCAACTCCCGGATATTCCCGCCAGTCACCCGGCGGACAATTTCCCCCATAATCACGCCGCCGGTGATAGCATGATAGGCCATGCTCCCGCCATTTTCCGATGTCGGCTTTAAGGCGCAGATCAGCTTCACAAACCCGTCATGGTCATACAGAATTTCAGGATCCACATCCGCCGGCGGCGTGGGGATCCCGCCATGATGGGATATCAGGTGATGAATTGTGATTTCATGTTTATTCCTCTGTGCAAACTCAGGAATATACTTTCTCACCGGATCGTTCAGGGAAATCGCTTTGCGCTCCGCCAGAAGATGAATCATCATGGCTGTGACCGCCTTGGAAGCGGAATACTGGCATACGGGCGTATCCGGCGTCATCCGAATTTTTTTAGCGCTCGGCGCGTCCGCCTCATTGCCGGGAGGGCCGTTTCCATGGCTGTGGCCGATGGCGCGATTGATGACCACCCGTCCATTTCTTCGCAGACAAAACGATAACCCCGGATAAACGCCGGTCCGGTATAGATCTTCCACGCTGGCCCAGATGGCGTCGACCCCTTCGCGGGTCATCCCCGCTTCTTCCGGTTCCATTTCAGAAAATTCGTCTCGGGTGGTGAGCAAAGATAAATCATCCGGAACGCTGATGGTCCGGAGTGCTTTGTTTTTCAAAGATTCAATGAGCATCATAGGATTTATACACAAAACAATAAATGATCATCATGATAAACATCATCGCCACCGACAGACTGAATATCTCGTTAATCACAGACCGGTTCAGATATGCCGCTATACCTGCGGCAGCGCTCAAAATGCCGGTCAGGCCGATAATTTTAGAGAACAGCCCGCCCTTTATAAACCAGAAAAACAGCACCAGAAAAATAGCGGCGATTCCGCCCCACTTGATCCAGGTAAACACATGCAGCCAGGACAGATAATGGTCAAAATTCCCGGTGTCAAGATTTGCGGTGATGCCCATCAATTGCATATTTTCCATAGCATCCGCAAGCAGGACGATCAAGGCCAGGGCCGCGCCAATATAATAAAATCTTTTAGAAGAAATTTCGGCGCACTTGACGGAGAACATCATCAGGAACGTTGAATACAACAACATATATATAAAGTCCAGCTGATTTCCCAGGTCCATGGCATCCACCATCGTCTGGTGTACCGTACCGTCAGTTGAAAAAAACATCTGGAACACTTCCGGCCTGGTTTCAATAAACTCAAAGGCAATAATGGGCGTAAAAAATCCGTCCGGCAGCTTGGATGCTTTGGACGGAAAAAGGATGACCAGAACAACACTCATTACGATCACGAGTAAACCGACATAACCGGCTTTTACAAACGGCCTGTTCAAAGATCCCCCCTTATTCATTTTTAATTTCTGGCGTCATGTTCTGCTGCTGCCGCTTTTAAAGACGGCAGATAGATGCAAACCGATGTCCCTTTTCCGCTTTCTGATTCGACATGGATAAATCCGTCATGGTTTTTGATGATTCCGTATACCGCGGCCATGCCCAGTCCCCTGCCGCGGACTTTGGTGGAAAAGAACGGGTCGAAAATCTGTTTTAGCGTCTGCTCTTCCATGCCTTTACCATCATCTGTGATGGTCAGATTGACATAGCGACCGGGTTTGAATCCCTTATGCAACCGGGCATCGTCTGCTGAAATCTCAACCTCACTGACCGTAATTTGAATCCGGCCTTTTCCCTGCATGGCCTCGGATGCGTTGCTTAATATAATATGCAGCACCATTTCCATCTGGGCATAATCGGCATTC
>JAHECJ010000472.1 GCA_024641805.1 Desulfococcus sp. | reverse complement strand
CTTCATCTCCAGCCGCTCAACCCACGGTCCCGGGATTGACGAGATACCCAGCAGACATCCCAAAATATTTCCGGTAATTGCCCCAGTACTGTCACTGTCGCCGCTATGATTAACGGCCAGTAACACACCCTTTTTAAAATCACTATCAGCGCATAAGGCACAGTATAGTGAAATCGCCAGGGCTTCCTCCGCAACCCAGCCTTCTCCCATCAGTTGTATTGCTTCAGGTGTGGGATCACCTTTAGCAGCCAGATCCACCGCCTGGATAATGGCATCAAATGTTTCCGGATAATTACGCTGCTGTTTCAGGAGTCTTAAAGCTTCATCAATAGCTTTAGGTAAATTCCCACCCGTTTTAATAATATTGATAATGATGGCAAGAGCTCCAGATGCTAAATAACCGGTCGGATGGCCGTGAGTGATAGCAGCCACTTCACATCCCAGCTTGAATGCTTCTTCCGGATTTTTAACCATCAATCCCACCGGTGCCACCCGCATCACTCCGCCACAGCTTTTACTGTTGTTAACCGGTCGCTCCATGGTACCCATTTCAGAGGCGTGCAGTGCAGACAGACAACTATTCCCTGGAGCCCGCCGGCTGTATAGTTCAGGAATATTCGCTAAAAATCCCTCGGAATTCATTCCTTGTTGATCGGGAAATCTGCTTTCCTGGGTCTTGAGCCACCGCAAATACGCATGATGAACCACACCCGGCGGATCACAAATACCTTTGGTGCTTCCAATTGTCCATGCCCTTAAAAGCCCTTCCGCCGTAAACATGGCCATCTGGGTGTCATCGGTGATGGCTCCTATTAAGCCGTAAGCCTTGTCATAATCTCTGATTCCTGCTTCTCCATAGGCTTTGCGGATCCGGGATAAGGACATGAATTCCACCGGAGCCCCTAAAGCATCTCCTACGGCACCGCCGATCATGCATCCCAGGTAGCGGTTCAGTTTCGTGGGATGGCCAGACTCCTTCTTATGCCATGTTTTGACAAACTCAATCTGTGCAGTGGTCTCAGGAGAAGGACGATAAAGCTTCGGATCATTTATGCGAAGCTGGGCAATTACATCAAGCACGTTATGCCTGGTTGCAATGCCATGCCTTATCAAAAAACAGCCGATCACCGTGCCGGTTCGACCGATCCCACCCCAACAATGCACGTACACCGGTTCATGCCTTTCAATCGATTCGTCAATGACGCCCAGAATTGCTGCCATTTGATCAGGTTTTGGGATATTCAGGTCTTTAATGGGATATTGATCAACAGAGACACTGCCGCCATGTTTTTTGGCAATATCATTTAAAATATTTACATATGATTTGAAAGGGTTGCCGAAGTGGTCTTTTTCATCCGGCTCCATCAAATTGATTACATGCCGGATACCGGCACTAAATAAATTTTCGAGCTTTTGCTGGGCTTCATTAGAATCTTTAGCTCCTGGTAATTCCCCCGCCAATAAACATCCAGGAATAACCCAATATGAACGCGGAAATGGAACAGGAAGGTCTGATGTAACACTTTTAAGCATAAGTTAGAATATTCCTTTAAAATTTAACAAACCAAACCATATACCCTAAACTTTAGAATCATTGATATACCGAATAAAAATTACAGTCCATTAATTTATCTGTCAGGGAATTGATATATTAATGGATTTTCCATCCATTGAACTTGTTTGATAATTAGTGGTATCATCTCTTTTATTCATCTGCATAAAGCTTGAAAAAAGGATTTACACTTTCTGAAAAACCAAACTGAAAATTGCCGATCAGATTGACCTGAAAAGAGAAAGACCTGCAATTCTTAGGTCGTTGCATTGTCCAAAAAGGAGATTAAAAATGAAACATTTACACTGTCCTGATGTAGAAAGTTTTGATGCCCCGCTTTTGGGATTGGAAGGCACCGAAAAAATGAAGCTAAAGCTCCTGTCTGAAGATTCTGTATGGATTGAGCTTGAACCAGGCGGTCATGCACCCGAGCATAAGCATGATGACAAAGAACGTTTGGTGGTCTTGTCTGGAAAGGGTATCATCAACTTTGGAAAGGAGCGAAAAAAGATCCAACCAAAAGACTTTATCGAAATTTCCGCCAATGAAGATCACCAGTTGATCAACACCGGTAATGAGGTATTGGTGATGGTTTGTTTTAGAAATCAGCGCTGATACTGGGACCTCACCTGTAATATTCCTGTCTAATCTACAGATACCGGATTTGATAAGGTGTCTGGCAGGTTAAATTTTAATTTAGTCATTTACTTTAAACAGATGAAAAAAAACAAAAAAACAGTTGGGATGTATAATGAAAATACAATCTGAATTGAGTAAGGGCCAAAGTGCAAAAAGTATTCTCATTCCCATAATGATGATAGGATTTGTTTTATCGATAGCATGTTATCCTCGCGGTTGTTTTGCAGGAACGAATAAAAAATCCTATGAAATAAAAACATCAGTTAGTTGGTTGAGTTCGGTCATGGATCAATTTCATAACAGCTATGATATATATACCGATGCATTCGCCGCCGGTAATCATTTTTCGGAAAAAGTCAAAATAAACAGCTTCGGTGATGACGGCGCGCTCCCCAATATGGATGAATTTTATGGTGAAAACCCGCATTCCGGCCAAACATGTATTAAAGCTACTTTTAAATCTCAAGGATCAAACTGGGGCGGTTGGTATTTTATGAACGCAGTGCCGCAGGGAGATAATCAGTCGTTTATACCCAATTCCGGAGATGTTCCAAATGCTGGCGTGGATATCAGGGGTGCCTCACGACTGACCTTTTGGGCAAGAGGCAAGAATGGTGAAGAGCATGTCGAATTTTTCGCCTTTGGAATAGGAAGAAAACCAAATGATGGAAGTCCTATAAAACCTTATCCAGACTCGTCCCAAAAAATTTCGCTGGGGTATGTTAATTTATCAAAAGAATGGGGAGAATATTCCATTGATTTGACAAAACAAGATCTGAGTTATGTTTTGTGCGGGTTTGGCTGGGTGACGAATGCGCTTGTAAACAATCGTAAGGATATCACATTTTACATTGACGACATAAGATATAATAAATCTCGAAATAAAGAGCCTCATTTCTTGTGAGCTATGCAACAATTCCCTCAAATCAAGACTTTGACAAGGAAATGCGAAATGTCGCCTTCACTTACGATAATGCTCTTGCATT
>JAHECJ010000471.1 GCA_024641805.1 Desulfococcus sp. | reverse complement strand
TCCAGATTGTTCACGCAGGGCGGAATACAAAAAAATCCGTGATCGGCCAGCAACCGATGGGGCCCTCTGGCAAACGGAGGGATCCGATGAATTTCCAAAAGCCAAGGGAACTGAAAGAAGAGGAAATTTTTGAAATCATTCGGTCTTTTGGCAAGGCCGCGAAACGGGCGGTTAAAGCTGGTGCGGATGGTATTCAGCTCCACGGGGCGCATGGGTATCTCATCAATCAATTCCTTTCCCCGTTTTTAAATCTTCGAAAAGACACCTGGGGCGGTTCAGATGAAAATCGATTTCGTTTTTTAAAAGAAACCGTTATCGAAACCAGGAAATCCATGCCGGAAGGCATGCCCCTTTTGGTAAAAATGAATACGAACGATTACACCCCCAAAATAGGAATTGTCCCGGAATTGGCGGTGACCTATGCCAAATGGCTTGCAGAGCTGGGCATTGATGGCCTGGAAGTGAGTTGCGGAAACGGAGAGTTCTCGCCCTTTAACATCTTTAGGGGCGAGGTGCCGGTCAATGAACTCCTATTAAGCTTGCCTAACTGGAAAAAACCATTAGGCAAACTGATGCTGAAAGGCATGGCTGGTAAGTTTGACCTTGGAGGGGCGTATAATGTTGAAGCCGCTCGAATGATAAAACCTGTCATGGGCAACATCCCGTTATTTGTTGTCGGCGGCTTGCGAAAGGTTTCCCAGATGGAGGATGTCTTATCCAAAGGATATGCGGATTGCATATCAATGTCTCGCCCGTTTATTAAACAGCCCTTCATTGTAAAACAATTTAAAGAAAGAAAGGCCGGGGAAGTGTCCTGTATATCATGCAATAAGTGCGTGGCAGCGGTTCTAATGGATATGCCTGTTCACTGCTATCAAAAAGGATTCCCCTCAAGTAAATAACCATAAATTTTTATTGCGTTTAAAATAAAAAAGCGGTTGGAGTTGCCACCTCAACCGCTTTTTCATATTTCATAAAAATAATCGTGACTGGAAGGTATCGTCTCAGGCAATCTCTGACAAATTCACAAAATCCAGGTCCAGCTTATCCAGTGTTTTTTGCTTGGGCACACCGTTTTCATCCCATCCTCTGATTTTATAATATTTGGGCAGCATTTTATCCAATGGCACTTTGGATTTTTCATTGCCTGGTTCTAAAGGAACATCCGTAAACCGTTTGGCCAACGAATCCTTGTCTTTTTTTATGCCTTCTCTTAAGTTAAACAGCCTTTCTAAAGTATAGCCTCGCTCTCCAGCCCTGAAAAATCGGCCCAGGCTCATTTTCATGCCGGTTGCCAGTTTGATAAATTTGGAATGGGGCAGCATGGGCAGATGAATTGATAATAAAGCCGGCGGTGCTTTCAGCAGCAGGATGATGAGAAACCAGGTGTATGTCAGGATTTTGGAGACCAACCATGAGGTCAGTTTCATGCCGGGAAGTTTGTAGGCAATGCCGGGAACAAACGTGAAGGCCGTAAACAGGCAGCTCCCGCCAGCGCCGATGGCGGCCATGAGATTCTGATCAAGCATTGTCCAACTCGGTTTTGAGCGGTAGTGTTGGGGGTCTAAAGTCATTGGGCCATTTACTTCAAAGTAAACCATGTATCCCCCATCCAGATGGCACGCCCCCCGGCTGGCGGTTGCATATCCCAGGGCATGTCCGACGGCCGCCCGGGGTTCGTAACCGGCAATTTCAAGGCCTTTGGAGTGGGCGGCAAATTCCTGCCCCCCGTACTTTTCTGACAGAAACCGAACACCTTCGGCCAGGTCGTTGCCGATGCCGTTTCGGGTTGCAATATCTTTGATTACATCAGAGATATTGTCTTTTTTACCGAACTCAATGCCGGTCTTCCACATGCCCTTTTCGTTGAGTTCCATGGCAAATCCGAGCACATTACCCACAGTGATCGTATCAATGCCCATCAGGTCGAGTTCATAGTTCCACCGGATAATGGCATTTAAGTCATCAATTTCAAGGTTGGACCCCATGAGACAGAGAATTTCATATTCCGGGCCCTTGATCTGCTTGCCGTCCAGTTCCACAACACGGCCGCATTTAATAGGACATGATGCGCACCCCGAGTTTTTGATCAGGTGGTCTTCAGCAAGTGTTTCTCCGCTGATTTTATGAGCCCCTTCAAAAGTACCCCGTGAAAAATTTCGTGTGGGCATGGCATTTTTTTCATTTAGAATGTTCACAAATGCAGCAGTTCCTAATTTAGGGACAGTATCACCGGTGGCCGGATGGTTTTGCAGCATCTTTACCCATTTTTTAACCCCGGATCGGAACTTATCGGTTTGATCGAGTTCAATCTTTTTTTTGCCGTTGGCCACGATTCCTTTGAGATTTTTCGATCCCATGACCGTGCCCATGCCGGTCCGGCCGTGCACGCGTTCCCCGGATACGATGACCGCGTATTTCACCAGGTTTTCACCGCCGGGCCCGATGACCATTTTCCCGCCCGCACCCATCGCCTCCTGTGCCTCTTCGGTATTCATGCCCCAAATGTGACCGGCGGATTTGATTTGAATGTCGTCTTCGTTGATATCCAGATAAACCGGCTTTTCGGCTTTTCCCCGGATCACAATGCCGTCCCATCCCGCACGCTTTAAGTAAATGCCGAAATTGCCGCCGCTGTTGGAATGGCCGATGGCGCCGGTCAGGGGGCTTTTGGATGAGATGTCGTAACGGCTGGTGGACGGGGCACCAGTACCGGTCAGCGGGGATGTCATAACAACAAGTATATTGTCAGGCGACAATGGATCTATGCCGGGTTCCAGTTTATCCCACAGTATTTTGGTGCTGATAAACCGACCGCCTAAAAATTTTTCGCGGTCTCTGTCTGACAGCGGATATTCGCCGATGGCGCCGGTTGTCAGGTTTATATCCAGAATTTTGCCGGCATACCCTTTGTATTTGCTTGTCATGATCTGTAATCCCCCTTTGTTTAATTATCGTCGATGCGACAACTGATCCAGCAAGGCTTCAGCCTCTGCGACGGTCTCCGCGTGAATGGCGCTGTAACTGCCGACTTCCCGGCTGTTTTCATCGAGCAGCTGAAAGGCACTTTCTGAACCGACGCGAACCACCTTTGATACGCCCATCATTGACAGATACTCCATCACAAGCCGCGCCATCCGCTTTTCCTTGTCGGTCGGCGCAGCCATTCCCCTAAGTTC
>JAHECJ010000470.1 GCA_024641805.1 Desulfococcus sp. | reverse complement strand
GACCACCGCCACGTTGGTGCCGTAAATGGTGCCGGTGGAAAGATCATCAAAAAAACCGGCCCGTTCAAACAATGTGGAAATGCTTCCGGGGCTTCCGTTGTTGTTGATGGAAACCTTTTTAACTGCCGCCTGCTTTAAGGACAGCAGGTTGAAATCCGTAAAATAAATGGTGTTTCCCTTGATGGACATACCGTTGGGGGCATAGACATTGTCTGACGAATCCAGCCAGGTTTCCTGGTATGCCACATTCATGGGGCCGCCAAGATGCAGGCGGATGATTTTGCCCATGGGCAGGAACGTTTCATCGGCGATATAGATTCTGCCGGAATTGTCCGCCACCATGCCGTTGGGAACGAGTGTATTTTCGATGGTGTAAATTTCTGTAAACGACAGGCCGCCGGGCACGATTTCCGCACACAGCAGAACCGAACGTTTGAACAAGTTGCTGATGTCGGTGACAAAGTCCGCCATTGCCGTGGGAGAGAAAAAGTTGACAGTCCCCAGGTTCAGGGCTGAGCAATCAAAACGGTATTCCGTTGCTACCGCATACAGGTAGTTTCCCACTTGGGTCATGCCGGTGAAGTTGTATTTCCCTTCCGGACACAGGGCAGCCGCCGACCCGTCTGCGTAAATTTCATAAATATTGGTGCCGCCGGTGACAAACAGTCGGCCGTCGGGAGTGAACAAGGCATTTTCCGCATCAGGAATACCGTCGGAAACGGTATACTTTTCATTACACCCCACCAGAACCAGGCTAACCGTGATTAACATCAAAAACACTGTTATCTTTTTCATACGACTCTCCTTCAGATGATTTTTGTTAGCTTCTTCTAACAGAGAAAATTTTTCAATTCAATCAGGGGAATCCTGATTTTATCGACCAATTTCCCTGATTTTTTAAAAATCTTGTGTTCTGTGCGGATTCGCTTTAAATTTTAATCAAATGGGTATCGTCCTGATCCTTTGATTTTTTTCTTTGTATGGAATAGCAATTTTTTCATGCTGGGTCGCTCAGTAAAAAGCACGCCGGGCCAAGAAGAAACCCTTTAAAAGGACTGTTTTCAGGTGTCGGGTGTCAGGAAGGGCGAACAGGACTGAAACCTGAACACAGAAATCCCTCAGTCAGATGAGGGTAGCGACTATTCCATGCTTCGCTATGTTCTGCAGAACATGAGAGTTCACGAAATATCAGGATAAGGAGGCGCCATGAAAAGAACCGTCCGTCAAATTTTGGAAAAGAAAGGGAGCCGGGTCTGGACCATTTCACCGGGTGCCAGTGGGTATGAAGCGCTTGAGCTGATGGCTGATAAGAATATCGGGGCACTGGTGGTGATGGAATCGGGCAAAATTATGGGGATTTTTTCCGAACGGGATTACGCCCGGAAAGTAATTTTAAAAGGCAAGTCATCCAAAGAAACCCCGGTCCGGGAGTTGATGAGTGAACATGTGATCACCGTCAGTTCCTCTCAGGTCATCGAGGTGTGCCTGGCAATCATGTCTGAAAAGCAGTTCCGGCATTTGCCGGTGGTGGAGGATGGCCAACTGGCGGGGCTTGTGAGCATGGGGGATGTGGTTAAAATGATTATTGCCGATCAGAAAATCACCATTGATCAGCTTGAAAAGTACATCACCGGAAGTTTGTATTGATCCGCGCAAAACCTTTTCTGTTTTGCTGAATTAACAAGCTGTTAATTCCGTTTTTGAATGGAATGCAATCGTTACGGATATTCATTCGAAGGTTTTCCGTGCGGGAACATCCTGTTAGCCTTCTTCAAGATGCTTCAACACTTATAAGAAAATTTTCACACCGGCGGGTGGCTGGTGTGAAAAAGGCTGTTTATTTGCCCCTGATAATGGTAATTGTCTGGGCGCCATTGAATTTTGTCCCGTCATACAGGTTTCCGGAAACAGAAATTGAAACCTCTCCATTGTCGAAATTGTGTGCGGTTAAAAATCCAATGAGAGACTGCCGGTCAAACTTTACCATCAGGTCTGAGGTTCCGTTCTCGTCGCAGTCTCCGACTTCAGCCGGTCCGCAGGTGAATAACTTCTGACCGTCAACACGAATCATCGTATCATCTGCTTTTTTCAGATAAATGGAACTGGCGTCGATGTTTTAAGTGGCGGGTTCATCCAGTTCAATATAGACTGTTAAAAATCGGGCTTGGCTTTTCAAATTCAGGTTTCCGGGATTGAAATCAATAATTGCGGTGAGCATTCCCATGGCACAGCCGCCGTGTGCACACATTTCACAGCAGGCGCATGAACTGTCCGAATGGTTCTGTTCATTTTTCGGTGAAGACTTACAAATGCATGCGTTATGGTCACAACCGGCCATTGAAGAGCATTCCATAGCCAGTTCATCGGTGCCGCAGCACCCGCCCAGTGAAATAGTATCCATGGCAGATGCCATTGACCCGGTAAAAACAGCACATCATAGTAATACAGCGCACAGAATAATTCTTTTTTTCATACACAGCTCCTTTTGCAATGATTAAAATGAAAGGTTTTCGGCATTTTTTAAAAACCTTAAGGTGTTGGAAATAAACTGGACGCAGTTTTTATGCCGAAAGGCGGGGTCGATTTTTGATGTGTGCCTATATGTTTGAAAATATGTATATTATTTTTTAAAAGCGGTGTTTTTAATTTAACTTTTCCAAACAGAAAGAAACGTCTGCATCAAAAGTTTGCATTGAATCTATTTTTCAATCGGGGAGATGCGAATTTTTTATGCACTATAAATTTGCTGAAAAATCATGAGGAAAAGAAATGACGGGCTGTTTGGTGGTGTGCGGCTGCAGGGTTCTCAATCCGGTTGTTTGGGAAACCAGGGAATAAACGCGCTGGTTTTTGACACGTAGTCTTTGTATTCGGGGTTGTCTCCAAATTCCGTTTCTTCCATCAGCGTGATGCCGGTCAGTTTTAATAAGGTGTAGGTGATCAGCAGCGGACTGATGATGGTCCAGATTCCCCAGGGTGTTGACAGCACAATGACAAAAATGCCCCACCAGATCAGTGATTCCCCGAAATAATTGGGGTGCCGGCTGTATCGCCAGGTACCTTCTTTCATGATTTTGCCTTTATTCTCAGGGTTTTTAATAAAATTTGACAATTGAAAATCGGCGGCTGACTCGACGATGAACCCGGCGGTCCAGATCAGCATGCCCGCATAGTCGAACCC
>JAHECJ010000469.1 GCA_024641805.1 Desulfococcus sp. | reverse complement strand
GGTTCGTACCCTTTTTTTCCGCTGTACTTTTCACTCTGCTGTTTCATATAGCCGTGATAAGCGAGAATGTTGACATCCAGACCGGCGGATTTCATGGCGTCCACCACTTCATTTTCAGACGGGGGACAGCCCTTGACCGTGACGGCTTCATTGATATTGGCGTTTTCTTTATTTGCTTTGATCATGCAGTTTCCGAGCAATATGGTTTTATCATATCCGGGACGCGCCTGCATTTTTTTGCCGTTTAGGATTTCCACGTTGGGCAGGGGCTGGCCTTTAAATGCGGACAAGGCTAAAATATTACTCAGATTGGCAATGGGGGAACATCCGGAACACAGGGTTTCATCATATTTGGGCAGGGCCACGCCGGTTATGCCCAGTTTTTCGAATATTCCCGGTCCGGTGTTGTCTTTGGTCCAGGTCCAGTCCCATTTCAGGGGCTGAATGTGGTCTTCGATTTTTTCTCCAAGGATGTCATAATCTTCAATCATAAGCGATTTGCCGGTGCGTTTTGAATAATATTTGAAATGGTCAATGGCGTCGGCTGCGTATCCGATAATTTGAGCGCCGACCAGATCGGCGCCGAGAATGTCGCGGGATGCAATGATCAGATCTTTTCGATACGCATTTCCATAATGGAGAGCGCCTTTTTCCAGCGCGTAAATCCCGTCAATGATGCTTAGTGAAGGTTTCACAAAATCAGCAATATGGGAAAAGGAAAATTCCAGCCCGGAATCCGGATTATGGCAGTGCCGCTTGGATTTTAATTTCAGGCAACCTTTCAGATTTTTGAGCCCCAGTGAAATTTTGGTCTGGCCGTGGGTTTTTAAGACCGGAAAATTGATAAAGAAATCGCTTTCCAATGCTTCCTGCGCGATATGCAGTTGATGACCGTCATGATAAGTGAATTCTTCGGACTTGCTCTGATTAAAATCCACCAGAGTGATCCCGTATTTTTTTTCAAGGGTTTTGTAGCCCAGTCCTTCAAACGCGGCAAAGGTTCCCATGTCTTTTTTAAGCTGGACCGATCCCTCGCCGATAGCGATGGTTTTGCATCCAAAATCCTTTAAACAGATAATTAAATCTTCCACCAGGCGGGTTGTCGTGTAGACACCGAAGGGCGCAATGGGAAACTGGTCATCCCAGGCCACCAGGTTGGGTTTGATCATCACCCGGTCGGACGGACGGAGGGTTTTAAAACCGTCACACAATTCAATGCTTTTTTTCAGAGAATCGGGACTGGATGTATATTTTACGACGGCTACCGTTTCTGTCATAATGTTCTCCCTGCGTATAGTTTGGATAGTTGATTTGAAATAAAATCCATATCAAAGTTTGCACTTAAAATCCAATATTTGATCAAAGAAAAAATCATGATTTTGAATTTTGCTCATTAATGGGTCTGATCTAAAAAGAACGAACGTTCGATTTTTGATTGCATCACTGTATTTTCCCTGTTAACCTGCTTCTTTCGTTTTTATTCATTTTTGCCACAGGAGATAGCGATGTCCGAATCTTTCTTTCATTCTTTGATGAATCCAAAATCGATCGCCATTGTCGGCGCCAGTAACAATCCTTCGAAAATGGGCACCATGCATGCGTTGAGTATTTTAAAAGATGGGTATAAAGGAAAATTTTATCCTGTCCATCCCACGGAAAAAACCGTCCTCGGCTGTCCGGCCTATTTGTCGCCGCTGGATCTCCCGGAGGCGCCGGATCTGGCGATGTTTGTGCTTCCGTCTCAGCATCTGCTGTCCGTGTTTGACGCATTTGGAAAAATCGGAACAAAATATGCCATCGTCATTACCGCCGGATTTAAAGAAGCCGGAGAAGACGGGTTTAAATTGGAAGAACAGCTCAAAGACCTGGCCAAAAAATATGGAATCCGGTTTATCGGGCCTAACTGCATGGGGATTGTCAATCGCGACATTTCGTTAAATACATCAGTGTCTCCCATAGTCGGTAAACCCGGTAAACTCGGTCTTATTTCCCAGAGCGGGACCTATGTGGCACAAACCATTGATTACCTGAAAAAACGCGGCATCCGGTTCAGCAAGGCAGTCAGTGTCGGGAATGAAGCAGATATCAATATCATTGACGTCCTGGAATACCTTGGTGAAGACGACCGGACATCTGCGATTGCCATGTATATTGAGAGCATTCGTGACGTGAAACGGTTTTTGAAGGTTGCCAGAAAGATCACACCCTATAAACCGGTGGTTGCCCAGTACATCGGGGGATCTGATGCCGGGGGACGTGCCGGTCTCAGTCATACCGGGGCCATGGCAGGAAAAGATTACCTCTATGACGGGCTTTTCAAGCAGACCGGGATCATCCGGGTATATTCCGTGGAAGATCTATACGGCATCGGATGGGCATTGGCCACCCAGATTAGGATCAAAGGAAACCGGATTGGCATTATCACCAATTCCGGCGGGCCGGGGTCTGCCATTGCCGACACATGCGACGCCAATGGATGTGAAATGCCGCTGTTTTCAGAAGCGCTCCAAAGTAAAATTAAACCCTTGATACCGTCCCATGCCCCCTGCGGCAACCCGGTGGATCTTACTTTCGCGTTGGATATGGAGGTCATGACACGGACCATTCCGGATCTGGTAATGCAAAGCGGGGAGGTTGACGGTATTGTTCTGCACGGCGCCATGTCCACCGGATTTCTGGCGGCGGTATTCCCTCATCTTTCCGAACTTATGCCCGGAGTGACCATGGAGGACATGATCAACGGCGCGACAAAGGACCTGACAGAATCGGTCCGGATGCCTATTAAAAATAACATCCCCATGACGGTTTCTTCGTTTTTTGACCGGGCGGATCAGTATACCAGGGAGTATGAGGATAATGATATTCCAGTGTATGACTCTCCGGAGAAAGCCGCCCATGCCATTTCCGCACTGGTGAAGTATAAATCAGTTTGTGACCGAAAACCGTATCAGTCTCCCCTGGAATTAAAATCAAATGATACGGCCAGGCGCATATTGAAAAAGGCCGCGGAGAATAATCAAAGCGCGTTAGATGAGTATGCGGCCAAAAGACTGCTTGCGTCATACGGCATCCCGGTTCCGGATGAAATTTTATGCCATCATGAGGATGAGGTCCTTGAAGTTGCCCGGAAAATCGGGTTCCCGGTTGTTGTGAAAGCATGTGATCCGTCATTCCTGCACAAGAG
>JAHECJ010000468.1 GCA_024641805.1 Desulfococcus sp. | reverse complement strand
CTGAAGCAGTGTTACGGTTGCCGGGGGTTTAATAAGGGGTTCACGGTCGAAGACTTCCTCTGCTTCTTCAGAAACTTCTGCTTCCGGAAGCACATCGGTAATTTCATCAAGCGCCGTGATTATATCCTCATCATAGGACTCGCTCTCGTAATCGGCAGTTTCGTCGTCGCATTCGATCCCCGGTGTAGCGTCTTGTCCGATATCGGACAGGTCAGGCCGGGTTCTTTTGCGGCGGCGCCTGATTCCCGCGGCAACAAAAAGCAATATAATGATTGCCAGAAATCCGGAAATTTCCGCGGAATAATCATATATATGAATTTCTGACATAAATTTTAAAATAATATCATACACAGCAATGAGTTGATAGAGCATCTGATTTTACCTTTTTGATTTTTTGTAATTCAGTTTCGGGCGGCGGATCGTGCAGACAGTTTTTCAATATCCACTGATACCAGTTTCGAGACGCCGCTTTCTCCCATGGTGACACCAAAAAGCATATCCGAAAATTCCATACTTCTTTTATTATGGGAGATCATTATTATTTGGGACTTTTCGCCGATAATTTTCAACAATTCATTAAAACGGTTGGTGTTGGCTTCATCAAGGGGGGCGTCAATTTCATCCAGAAGACAATAGGAAGCGGGATTAATAAGAAATATCGAAAATATAAAAGCGATGGCCGACAGGGCTTTTTCGCCCCCGGACAAAAGGCTTAAACGGGTAACTTTTTTCCCTGGCGGATGAATCATCAGTTCAACCCCGGTTTCAAGGGGATTATTGGGCTGGGTGAGTTCAAGCCAGGCGGACCCGCCGGCAAAAAGACGCGGAAACATTGCCTTGAACTGTTCATTAATATTATAGAACATTTCCATAAAAAGCTTCTGGGTAATGCGGTTGATTTTTTTTATCACGCTTTGCAGATCTTCGATGGCCTCCACCAGGTCATCCCGCTGCCGGACCAGAAATTCGTAACGGGTTTTCTGCTCTTCATAAGCTTCTATTGCCCCTAAATTGACGTCGCCGATACGATCTATTTTCTTTCGGAAAGAAGCCAGAGCGGCTTCTGTCTTTTCGATGGAAAAGTCCGGGGAGTGGACGGTTTCCCGATGCTCGGCCAGGCATTGGGAGAAAGACTGTGAATACCGGTCCAGAAATCGGGTGACCACATTTTCACGCTTGATATTCAGGCCGGAAAGTTCAAGCTCCAGCTGGTGGGTTTTTTGCTGGACTTCTTCAATAATGCTTTTTGTCCGGGTGATGCTCTCATCTGTTTTACTGATTTCAGTGACAATATTCCGGTAATCCGCATCATAGTCAAGCAATTCATTGTTTATGCGGTTTAACCCCTCAAGCGTTTCGGATAATTCTTTTTCCGCATCTTCGATCTGGGACGCTGCCTGTTTGTTTTTCTGGGTCTTGATGACAATATCTTTTTTGATTTGCTCGATCTGTTTTATTCCCTCTTCCTGAAACTCTTTCAGCCGGGTTAAGGTTTTGTTTGTATTTTCAAGCTCCGCATTGGATCGGGTCAAGGAAAGCTTTAAGTCCATCTCCGTTTGATTAAAAATGGTAATCTGTTCAGATAATGATGCGATCCGGTCGGATATTTCTTTTATTTCCTGTTCAACCGATGCTTCATTTCTGGTGATTTCGGAAAGCGCAGCATCATGGGCGGAAATTTCATCCTCAATATCTGTTTTCTCGCCCATCAGCTTTTCTTTTTCAAGGGTGATGAGCTCAAAATGGCTCAGGGTGTGTTTCAGGCTTTCGGATGCCTGAAAATGTTTCCTTTCCGCATCAATAATTTCCTTTTCCATATGATTCTTCTGCACGGTGAGTTTCTGGATATCGACTTCCAGTTCTTTCACCACTGATTCCAGATCTGATTGAACTTTCTGACCGGATTCCAGAGCCGCATCCAGTTCCATCAACTGAGTGTTTAATTGTTTAAGCTCCAGCTTCTTTTTGTATATACCGGATAATTTTTCCTGACTGCCGCCCACCATAATACCGTTGGATGAGATCGTATCGCCTTGTTTGGTCACTACTTTGCGAAAGCCGTTTTCCGGTGTGCAGAGCTTCAATGCATCGTCAAAGTCTTCAGCCACTGCCACGCCCTGCAGCAGTTCGGCAAATGTTTCGTCAAATCGGGGTTTGATCGTCACATGATTTATGAGAAGCGGTAAATTCCGGTTCGGACGGGATGTTTTTCCGGCGGTTTCCGGGAATGCATCGATGGGGATAAATCCGCTTCTGCCGGTATTGCTTTCTCTTAAGTATTTGATGGACTCGATACCGGTCTGCTGGTCATCTATAACAATATACTGAAGCGTTTCTCCGAGCGCTGCTTCAAGGGCAATTTCAAACCCGGGTTCCGGTTCCAGGCCGTCAGCCGTTATTCCGATAATACCGTTCCTCCGACCTGGAGATGAATCCCCTGCATCCGAATGATGATGGGTCATGACAGCTTTAACGCCATCTTTATACCAATCAAAATTGTCATCCATTTTTTTGAGCGCCAGATATTCGGATCGGATTTTATTGCGCTCATTCAACAGCATATTAACCGTTTTGACCTGTGTTCCAAGCTGGTCGCTTTGATCGTTTAAGCGTTCCTTTTTTTCAGCGATTCTTTGTTTAACGCTTTCCCTGGCATCGCTGATTTCCCGTAAGTTTTGCTCGGCATCTGCAACCGATTGCTTTAATTTTGATATTTTTCCGGAAATTTCTGTCTCATCGTTTTGGATTCGCTTGATTCGCTGTCGCAGATTCTCTTTGTTGGATTCTGCATTTTTAAAAATATTCTGGAATTTTGCTTTTTGGGCCATTAGGAACATTATCTGTTTTTTTTGATCATCAAGCGCTTTTTGCTCTTCTCCCAGCCTGGTTCGGATTTCCTGGGATGCGGTGTTTTTTTCACCCATCACTACCTTGTTTTCTTCGATCTCAATACTCAGGTTTTTTCTTTTTACTGATTCTTCAGAAATTTCATCCTTAATCTTCTGATTTTTGACCCCAAGATCAATAATTGCCGCATCCAGTCCTGTGATTTCTGCAACAAGCCTTTTTTCTTCATTTCGCAGATACCGGAGATCATTTTTCAGCTGATCAGCTGTTTTCTCTGCATCGGTTTTTTCATTTCTTTTTCGGGAAATGATCTGGTCCTTGGAAAACCGTTCGGATTTG
>JAHECJ010000467.1 GCA_024641805.1 Desulfococcus sp. | reverse complement strand
CCCAACTGCTGCAGCGGGCAGTGGGAAGGTTGCGGGCCCGGCAGATGTCCTATACCTGCCAGTTTATTTCAGCCCAAACCGCCTATGAATGGGGGCTGGTCAATGAAGTGGTTGCCCCGGACAAACTTCTTGATCGCGCCAAAGAAATCGCCAGTCAAATCTGCGCGGTCAACCAGGATCTGCTCGGTGTGGTCAAAAAACTGATCGATTACCGGGACACCGCGACTTTAGATGACTCATTTACCCATGAACGGCAAGGTTTCCGGGCCTTTGTTAAAAAGCATTTAAACAGGTAGGTGACGCGATGCCCCGCCACCCAAAACAAACCGTCTCAAAAAATCCTGCGACAAATATTCGAAAATATGCCAGAATTAAAAAAAGATCGTCAATTTTAATTCCTGCGGTAAGAAATATATGATTCGATGCGGTCATCAAAAACCAATTTATACAAATGGTTTTTTCATATAATTGCACGAATGTTTTATCAAGGGGGAGGATAAAAAATGAGCAATTTTTCGGAATACGAAACATATGACGGGGTGGGACTGGCCGAGCTGGTTCAAAAGGGCGAAGTTTCACCGGCAGACCTTTGCGAAGAAGCCATATCACGAATTCAAAAAATCAACCCGAAAATTAACGCGGTGGTCACCCCGATGTTCGATCTCGGCCGAAAAGCCGCAGAAGGGCCTATACCGGACGGACCGTTTTTCGGCGTGCCTTTTCTCATTAAAGACCTGATGGCTGCCTATGCGGGGGTCCCCATGACCAGCGGGAGCAAAGCCATGAAAAATTTTGTGCCCGACCATGACAGTGAAATAGTGGTTCGCTTTAAAAATGCCGGTCTGCTGATTCTTGGAAAAACCAACACCCCGGAATTTGGCCTCAAGGGGGTCACCGAACCGGAACTTTTCGGTCCGTGCAGGAACCCCTGGAACACAGCCCATACCACCGGTGGCTCCAGCGGTGGATCGGCCGCAGCGGTTGCCGCGGGCATTGTTCCCATGGCATCAGCCGGTGACGGCGGAGGCTCCATTCGCATTCCGGCAGGATATTGCGGGCTGTTCGGATTGAAACCATCGCGGGGCCGGAACCCTTCCGGCCCTGATTGCGGCCGCGTATGGCAGGATGCTGTCCAGGAGCATGTGATCACGCGATCAGTCCGGGACAGCGCGGCCATGCTGGACGCGACCCATGGCCCGGATATCGGTGCACCCTATGAAATCAAACCGCCGGCAGCCCCCTACGTTGAAGAAATCAAAAAAGATCCGGGAAAACTAAAAATCGCCTTCACCACGCGCTCCCCCATCGGCACCGCTGTTCACCCGGAGTGTATTGAAAGCGTTAAAAAAACCGCAACGCTTTTAGAGCGTTTGGGCCACCATGTGGAAGAAGCGGAACCGGGCATCAACGGCAAAGAACTGGCTGAAAGCTACCTGATCATGTATTTTGGAGAGATGGCCGCTGACATTCAGAATCTGGAAGATGTGCTGGGCCGTAAAGCCAAAATAGGAGATGTGGAAGACCTGACCTGGACTTTAGGCCTTCTGGGCAGGAGTTTTTCCGCCGGCGAATTTGTCAACGCGATCCGCCGATGGGACATGGCTTCCCGCAGAATGGGAATTCTTTTCCAAAAATACGATTTATACCTGACCCCCACCACCGCTTATCCCCCGCCCAAAATCGGGGAACTTAATCCCAAACCCGCGGAAACCGCATTGATGAAAGTCGTCAACAAATTGAGTCTGGGCGGACTCTTGAAAGCGTCCGGAATCCCGGAACAACTGGCCGAAAAAAGCCTTGAAAAAATGCCCTTTACCCAGCTTGCCAATTTAACCGGCCTGCCGGCCATGTCCGTTCCCCTCTACTGGACTGCCGACGGACTCCCGGTAGGATCTCACTTTATCGCGCCGGCAGGGGATGAAGCCACCCTGTTCCGGCTGGCCGCACAGCTTGAAAAAGCCCAGCCCTGGTCTGACCGGCGGCCGTCATTAAAAGGCTCTTAAAAACTATCGCACTCGCCAAAACGGCGTTAAGATTCAACTCTGAGAATTTTCAAAAAGCTGACTCCACCAACATATTATATATATTAAAGGCTGAATAATATTACGTAAAATTATCGATATTCTTCACTGGAAGCCAAATTCGCATTGGAGATGTTTTTATCCTCATAGATAAATGAGTTTAGCCGCTCTTTATTGCGATTCATGATTTCTTGAAATCAAATTAAGTGTTTTGTCTCCCGTTGGCTGAATGTTTGACGATGGTATCGATAATCTCCGGCCACACTGCCTGGGGTAAAGTGTGGGCCATGCCGTGTATAATATGTAGCCTGGCATTGGGTATTGCCTCAGCCGTTGCATGTCCGTGTTCTGCAGGAATGAGCGGGTCTGCATCACCATGAATGACAAGTGTCGGCGTATCAACTGTTCCAAGTTTATCTTTACGACTGCCAGAAGAGATAACTGCAGCCAACTGCCTGGCAATACCCACCGGATAATAACTGCGTTTGAAAGTGTTCGCTGCCAGCTGGCGGTATCTATCCTCATTAAAGGGATAATAAGAACCGTTTAATAGTTTAAACAGGTACACAACATGGTTCTCATATGCGCGCTGTTCAGCCGGCGATCGTTTTAAGAGGCGCAGCCGCATATTCAGCTTGGCTTTCGGTAAATGAAGATCCCCTGTGGTCGACATAATGGAAGTCATTGTAAGCAGCCGTTTGGGGTGGCGAATGGCCATTTCCTGGGCGATCATACCGCCCATGGAAATTCCGACGACGTGTGCCGCCTTGATATCCAGTGCATCCATTAAGCCTACAGTATCCGCAGCCATATCCTTTAGACGGTAAGGGGCTGACATGGGGCGGTTAAACAGCCCGGCAGACATCATTTTCCATAAACTGGGGCTCCCGGCCGTGTCAAGTTTGCTTGAGCGGCCAATGTCCCGGTTGTCAAACCGAATCACCCAATAACCACGGATAGCAAGTTGTTCGCAAAACAACTCATCCCAGGCAAGCATCTGCATCCCCAATCCCATCACCAACACAATCGGCGGATCAGCCGGATTGCCAAAGGAGTCGTATGCCAGCTGAATTCCATTTGCGTCAATGAGCCGCTCATCTGTTTTTATGATGTCCGGCATACACTCCTATTTTTTTTAAAAGGATCGGGTCGTGGTTAAAACAGAAATC
>JAHECJ010000466.1 GCA_024641805.1 Desulfococcus sp. | reverse complement strand
ATCAAAGATCAAACACCGGATACGGTTGAACAGGCGGTTGAGAGGCTGATCGCCGAATTACCGCTCAAGGACAGGACCCGGCTGGCGGGAATGACGGAAAGGGATTTGAATCATCTTCATCCTTCCCTGGGGGTGTATATTAAAACCCATTACCGGATTTTGGACGGGAACGAGAAACTGATGGCATCCTGCCGGATGGCTTCAAAGGATCGGGCGCTGGATGCGGATGGCGCAGCGTTTGTGATAATAATGAAACTTTGGAAAAGCTTAACAAAGACGCATCGAATCCGAAGGATTAAGTAAGGGAAGCCTGAACCGGTCAGTTAAACCATTATGTCAGTATCAGCATGATAATCTTCGAATGTGTACTGAGAAATACCATCAAATAAAAAAATAAACTTCGTAAAGAGGGGGCCAAATGAATCGGAAAGAATTGATCAGGGAAATTAAAAACATATTCAAATGGTCTTTTATCCTGGTGCTGGGGGTGTGTTATCTCATGCCGGTTTCCGTGAGCCGCGCCCAGGATGAGGGCATACAAAGTATTGCCGTCATGCCGTTCATTAAAGGGAAAAATCCCGAGAATGTCGAGGAAACCATGTCCTGCCCCTATTCGAGATTTTGTTTTGAGAATGACAGCATCAGAGAGGGGGCAGACCAGGTTTTGACCCGGATGCTCCAGGAAATGCTGAACAGGGATTTCAACGGGCAGGTATTGCCTTTGAATCAGGCGGTTGAAGCGTTTGAAATTTTAAAGTTTGACCATTCAAAGGATACGCCCCAGGTTGTGATGATAAAGCTTGGTGAAATGCTGAACGCGGACTACATGATCGCAGGAAATGTATGGCGTTATACAGACCGGGTGGGGACTTCCTTCAGTGCTGAAAAACCGGCTTCCGTGGCGTTTGCCGTTTACCTGATGAATATGAAAACGGGAAAATTAATCTGGGCTGACAGTTATGATAAAACCCAGCAGGCGCTGACGGAGAATCTGTTCAATGCAAAGGATTTCTTCAAGCAGGGCGCCAAATGGCTCACGGCCGATGAACTGGCAAAGTTCGGTATGAACAAGATGTTTGAAAATTTTCCATTAAAACAATAATTCGCCGACGGTAAGGGAAAGGATGGGAATTTAAATAAATATAAAATATCTGTCTCAATCGTTTTTTAACAGCCTGTGAGGGGGGTGTACATGAAAAATCTGGTGGACATGTTCAAACAGCGGTTTACCCAGGACCCGGATAAGACGGCATTTTTGGTCAAGGAGAAGGGGAAATGGAATCCGGTCACATGGTCCGAAGTGGATGAAAACACGGACAACATCGCCGCCGCCCTGATCGATTCCGGTATGCAGCCGGACGATTCCGTCGTCATTTTGGGCAACACCCGTCTGGAATGGACGCTTTCCGATATCGGCGCACTGAAGGCCGGTTGCGTGAGCATCGGCATTTACCAGACATTATCCGGCGAGCAGTCGGCATATATTCTGAAGGATTCCAGTGCGAAAATTCTTTTTATTGAAAACCCGGCGCAGCTGGAAAAAATAACCCCCCATCTGTCGGAACTCCCTGATCTCCGGCAGATTGTTATGTGGGATGGATATTCGGACGGGTTGAATGCCGTGAGCATGGCGGAATTCATGCGGCAAGGCGGTCAGGCGCTGGAGGCGGATCCGGAAATTGTTAAAACAAGATATCTCCAGATCCAGCCGTCGGACATGGCCATTATCATTTATACGTCCGGCACCACCGGCCCGCCGAAAGGCGTGTGTCTGACGCACAAAAATCTCCTGGCGGAGCTGAAAACCACTGATTTGATGAAAGAGAGTGATGTGGGGGATATCATGATGTTTTTTCTGCCGCTGTCCCATGTGGGGGAGCGGATTGCCCAATATATGCGCATCCGGCGCGGCATCCGGGGGGCATATGTTGAGGATATTACAAAAATTCTCGATGACATCAAAGAAATCCGCCCCACGTTTTTCGGCAGTGTGCCGCGGATATTTGAAAAAGCCTATGCCCGTATCCGATCAGAGGTGAATGCCGCGGGTCCGGTAAAACAGAAAATATTTTCATGGGCGGAGGGCGTGGGGCGCGCGGCCAGCCGGAAAATCCAGGAGGGTCAGGCGCTTCCGCTCAGCCTGGAAATGAAATATGCGCTGGCCGACCGGATCGTTTTCAGGAAAGTGCGGGATGTTTTCGGCGGCCGGGTTCGCTATTTTCTGTCATCCGCAGCCCCTATCGCCGTTGAAATTCTCGAGTTTTTCCATGCCTGCGGCATGGTGATACTGGAGGGATATGGACAATCCGAAGTCTCATGCTTCTGCACACTCTGCACCCCCGAGGCCTACCGGTTCGGGTCCGTGGGAAAAGCCCTTCCCGGCGTGTCTTTAAAAATTGCCGAAGATGGCGAGATCATGGTGAAAGGCGACATTGTCTTTCAAGGCTATCTCAACCAGCCGGAGCTTACCCACCAGACGCTCACGGACGACGGGTGGATCTACACCGGTGATATCGGGAGAATTGATGACAACGGTTTTCTCTGGGTCACCGGGCGGAAGAAAGACATCATCATCACATCCGGCGGCAAAAATGTTACGCCGTCAAACATTGAAAACCTGCTGCAGAACCATCCGCTGATCGAATATGCCATGGTTCACGGGGACCGGCGGAAATATCTCACCGCCCTGATTTCCCTGTCCCCGGACAATTTGCCGGCATGGGCCCGGTTACATGGAATAGACAATTCAGATTACGAGATACTTTCCCGCCACCCGGAGGTCCGCAAGGAAATCCAGGCAGCAGTGGATTCCGCCAACAAGCACCTGGCCAATTTTGAAACCATCAAAAAATTTGTGATTATTCCCAAAACCCTTGGAGTGGAAACCGGAGAGCTGACGCCCACCATGAAAGTCCGGCGTCGGTTGGTTGAGGAAAAATACATGGAGCAGCTGGACGGGTTGTATGCTGAGCAGGTAAAATAGTTATCCCATCAACGCCTGGATGGGGTCCAGGCGGGCCGCAAGGTATGCCGGGTAGCTGCCGAAAAAAATGCCGGTCAGCGACGAGATGAAAAGCGGCAGGAGGATGGCTTTGGCGGTGATGATCAGCTCCCAGGGGGCCACCTGTTTGAGAATGAAAACCGTTATTAATCCGATGATAATGCCGATGATCCCGCCGGCCAAGGTCAGCAGGGAG
>JAHECJ010000020.1:10027-11988 GCA_024641805.1 Desulfococcus sp. | reverse complement strand
CAACAAGTATAAAAAGAAGGTCCTGATTGCATCCACGAGCGAGGTCTACGGGAAAATAATGAACGGCAATAATTCGCCGCCGCTAAAGGAAGATGCGGACCGTCTGATGGGGGCGACGACGAAACGACGATGGGCGTATGCCTGTTCAAAGGCGTTTGATGAGTTTCTGGCGCTTGCCTATTATGAGGAAAAAAGACTGCCCGTGATTATTGCAAGGCTGTTTAATACAGTGGGGCCGCGGCAGACCGGTCAGTATGGCATGGTCCTGCCGAATTTCGTTCAGAAAGCCTTGATCGGCAAACCGATTATCATTTATGGCGACGGATCCCAGTCCAGAAGTTTTACGCATATTGACGATGTGGTGGAATCGCTGACCAAGTTAATGGAGGAACCCGCGGCGGTCGGTCAGGTGATCAATGTGGGGAATGAAGAGGAAATCACCATCAAGGAGCTTGCAGTGATGGTGAAAAAAATGACGGCCAGCGTTTCTGAAATTGAAAATATTTCATATGACAGAGCTTACGGACCCGGTTTTGAGGATATGCAGAGACGGTCACCGGATATCAATAAGCTGCGGAACCTCATCGGTTATGAGCCCCGTAATGATCTGCAGTCGATTGTTCAAAGTGTCATAGACTATTACCTGTAAAAATGAACCCGTTTCTGGCCTATAGTGTCGCTTTTTTTCTCGCCTTCGGGAGTTCCATTCTCCTGACACCGCTGGTGAGGCATCTTGCCGTTAAGTATAATTATGTAGCGGCCCCGAGGGCGGACCGCTGGCACAAGAAAACCACCGGGCTTTTCGGCGGGGTGAGCATTTTCATCAGCATGATGGCCGCCTGGCTTTTTGCCGCGTTCATCTCTTTCCGCTTTCAAAGTTTTATCCTCCCCATTTTACCGGTCGCACTGGGGGGAACCGCTATTTTTCTCCTGGGCCTGGCGGATGATATCTCTGAGATGAATCCGCAGTATAAACTGATCGGCCAGGTGGTCGTAGCGTCCATTCTGGTCATTTTCGGGTTTCAGTTTAACTGGTTCGAGTCAAAAACCGCCAATCTGCTGATCAGTATTTTCTGGATTGTCGGCATTACCAATGCCTTTAATCTTTTGGACAACATGGATGGGCTGTCCGCGGGCGTTGCCTGTATTTCAGGATTTTTTCTTTGCCTGTGGCTGGCTGTCATGCCAGGGGCCCATGCCCTGGGCGAACCGGTTCAATTGGTACTTGCCGCTTATATCGGAAGCCTGCTGGGGTTTTTGTTTTATAATTTCAACCCGGCCTCAATTTTTATGGGAGATGCCGGCAGCCTGTTTATCGGGTTTATGCTGGCGTGCCTGACCGTCATCGAGCATCCTTCGGATGAGCTGGCCGTTCCTCTTTTTAACCAGCTTTCCGTTATTGCCATACCATGCCTGATCCTGTTTATTCCGATTTTGGATACGGCCTTCGTCAGTTTTATGCGAAAGCTGTTTTCCCGGTCGATCTTTCAGGGAGGCCGGGACCACTCTTCCCACCGAATGGTGGCCATCGGGTTTTCAGAAAAAAAAGCGGTGGTTGTTTTATACCTTTTTGCCATCATCTCGGGCTTGCTCGCTTTAGGCATTTATCCGCTGGATATGAGGATCAGTATCGTCGTCATTACACTGTATTTGATTCTGGTGATATTATTCTGGATTTATCTGGCCAATGTCGAGGTCTATTCCAAGCCTCCCGGTTCGGCAGAAAAACCAACCGGCATCATCCTGCCAGTGATGATGCAGGCCGGATACGGTCGGACACTTTTTTCAATCCTGATGGATTTGGTTTTAATAACAGTTGCTTATTATACATCGTACCTGTTGCGTTTCGGCGGCGAGATCGGGCCGGATTTTAATTTTTTTTTAAAATCCCTGCCCATCATGTTTGCCTGCCAGATATTCTGTTTATACAGTTTCGGGGTGTATCAGCGGTTGTGGTGGGG
>JAHECJ010000020.1:0-10017 GCA_024641805.1 Desulfococcus sp. | reverse complement strand
TGCCGGTACGGTGACGGCAATACTCGTGCTGCTGTTTCTCTATCGGTTTCAAAGCTTTTCCAGGGCCGTGTTTATCATTTACTGGGGAGTCATGCTCATATTAATATCTTTCTCCAGGTTTTTTTTCCGGCTGCTGGATGAATGGGTCAGCCATGAAAAGCGGCATGGAAAGCCGACATTGATATACGGGGCGGGGATCGGGGGCCAGATGGTGGTCCGTGAAATAGAAACCAATGACCGCCTGGAGCTTTCTCTGGTCGGTTTTATCGACGATGATCCAAGAAAAAAAGGCAAACAAATTCACGGGTATCCGGTTTTGGGCAGTGAAAAACAGCTCAGAACCATTATCGAAAAATATAAAATTCAGGAAATTATCATTTCATTTAAGGACCGTGGTGTCGAAAAAAAGAAAGAAGTCCATCGACTGTGCATGCGTGACGGACTGGATACAGCGGTCAGCCAAATGCGGCTGGTTATCGAACCGTGATTTTTGCTGTATTCCCGACATTATTTTTTCTGGGCAGCGTTGCGTAGTGTATAAAATTATTCGAAACGATTATGCAGAAAATTAAAATCATATCTGAGGAGCCCCGGCTTCTTTTCAAAACATTTTTGAATCCGATTGATCTTTTGAAGGGATTGAATCGGTATAAACTGCTGCTCCGGCAGTTTATCTGGTGGGAAGTCAATGACCGCTACCGGGGCTCTGCCCTGGGGATGCTCTGGACAATCATCGTGCCGCTGATGCGCATTTTGGTTTACACCCTTGTTTTTTCAATTCTCCTGGGCGGAAGAAAGAACATCTGGGGACTGGATTCGAATTTTGCGGTAGGTAAAATGATTTTCTGCGGGGTTGTATTGTTCAACGTGTTTGCCGAGTCGGTGGGAAAGGCGTCCCGCCTGATGTGGGTCAACAAAACATACGTGAAGCATATTGTTTTTCCACTGGAGATAATTCCGGTGACCGTCATCGGGGTGTCCGTTGTTCAGTCTTTCATCGGCATAGGGGTTCTCATTGTACTGGAAATGTTCAGCAGTGGAATCCCGCACTGGTCGCTGGTGTATCTGCCGCTGGTGTACCTGCCGCTGATTTTCTTTTGCACCGGAATTTCCTGGATTTTGGCGACGTTAGGCGTGTTCAGCCGGGATGTCGATAACCTGACGCAGAGTCTGATTCAAATGCTGTTCTTCCTGTCCGGGATTATTTTCCCGCTGGACCGTTTGCTGCATCTTGTACCGGATCATTGGAACTGGATACTGCGGATAAATGTTATTGCATCCATTGTGGATGATGCCCGGCGTATTATTTTCCAAGGTCTGGGGCCGGACTGGTTCTGGCTGATTTTTAATTTGGTATATTCAATTACGCTGATGGTCGTTGGCTACGCCTGTTTTATGCGTTACAAGAGAGGCTTTGCGGATGTCATATAAAGCGCCGGCAGATCTGGAGGGATTTAAGCAATCGGATTATGCGGTATTGGTGAGGAATATCAGCAAGATGTTTCCGCTTTACCGGAATCCGATGGACCGGCTGAAGCAGCAGGTGTTCCGGGACAAAAAATATTACGATGAATTCTGGGCCCTGCAAAACGTCAGTTTTGACATGAAACGCGGAGAGTCGCGGGGGATCGTGGGACATAATGGCGCGGGGAAAAGCACGTTGCTGCAGATTATCGCCGGCACCATGATGCCGACATCGGGAAAGATATTTTTAAAAGGCCGGGTCGCCGCCATTATGACCATGGGCAGCGGTTTTAAGCCGGATTTTACCGGAAGGGAAAACGTTTACGTTCTGGGGGCGCTTATGAATGTTCCCAGAGACCAGGTGAGCGGACAGATGGACCGGATACAGGAGTTTGCAGGTATCGGCATATTTTTTGATAAGCCGACCCGGATGTATTCAAGCGGGATGCTGGCCCGGCTGGCCTTCGCGGTTTATACCTGCATGGAACCCGATATTCTGATTGTTGACGAAGCCATCAACGTCGGGGATGCGGAATTTAAGCGTAAATGCCTGGAACACGTGTCCGCCCTGGTGGCTCAAGGCCTGTCATTGCTTCTGGTATCCCACAGTCCGCTGATCGTGGAGCAATTCTGCCAGACGGCCACTGTTTTTGAAAGAGGCAAAATTATATTTGACGGGGATGTGAATCCGGCCCTGGAACTATACAACAAAAGCCGGCCCCGCTCCAACTCACAATGAAATCGGGTTGCAATTTTAAAAAATCTGCTGTTAGCTCAGGCAACTAATGAAAACGATGGAATATGTTTAAACGACTGTTAAAGAAAGCAATGGGGGCAAAACTCACTGCGCAAAACATGAAATATCCCATTTTTCTGGATTCCCTGCCAAAATCAGGCACGCATTTATTGGCCAAGGCGCTCACCGGACTCCCGGGAGTCGATCATAGCGGTAAACACATGGATCGCCAAACCATTGCCGAATTTGTTGATAAAGGGGTCCCGTTTCCATTGGAAGGCCGCGAAGATATTCACTTATATGACGATTTACCATGGATTGAGCGTCTATTTAAATCAGTCCCCCCCGGCCGGTTTTTGACCGCCCATCTGAACTATAATCCGAAAATTCATGAGGCCCTCATTGATTTGAATTTCAAAATTCTGCTGATGATGCGGGACCCCAGGGACGTGGTACTCTCCTGGGCGGATTACATCGTAAAAGAGAAAAATCATCTGCTTTATCCATATTTCAGCCGGACGGACGTGGATTATCGTATTGCGTGCGGCATCCAGGGGGTGGGCAGTGATGTCACCCAGACCCGCCGACAGCCGTCGATTGTCGAGTTGGTAGGCGGACATATGAAATGGAAAACCATAGGCGGGGCATTTCTGGTTCAGTTTGAACAGCTGATCGGCGAAAAAGGCGGCGGCAGCCGGGAGACCCAGAAACAGCTTGTTGAGAAGCTGGCTGATTTTTTTGAAATTGAGTGCGCGGATACGGTTATTGATAATATATGCGACACGCTTTTCGGCGGTACCTATACATTTAACAGCGGGATGATCGGCCGGTGGCGGAAGCGGTTTACGGATGCGCACAAAGCCTTATTCAAGGACCAGGCCGGCCAGCTTTTGATTGAGTTGGGGTATGAAACGGATATGAACTGGTAGTTTACAGCTTGTGTATAATAATGAAAACTGTATAGAATGTTCCGTGTCATAAAAAAATAAATTAAGGTTAACTAATTGTTTAAATAAAGAAAATAACCCGGGATCTCAAAGCCGACGGTTTTTTATTATTCCCCGTTATAAAACAGGTTTCCATTGGGTCTAGGCTGTTATTAACAATGTGGTAAAAGAGAGGACCGTGGTGCCCGAGACATTGCAAACCATTTTACTCAAAAACCGAACATACTGGGTAAGGTGGGATTGTAAATACCATTTTGTGATCGTCTCAAAATACCGACCAAAAAGATTGTTCGGGCAATTTAAGCAAAGGGTCGGAGAGATCATAAGAGATCTATTTCGTCAAAGAGTAGTCGAATTGCGGGAAGGACACTTGAGGTTAGATTATGTATATATGTGTTTGAAAGTTCTCCCCAGAATTTAGCATAGTGTTTGTGATTGGATTTTTTAAAGGTAAAGTTGCTTTGCTGAATTATCGGTAAATATTCAGAACAAAGCAAGTTATTGGCGACTGTATTTTGAGTCAAAAGATTATTATTTAAATATCTTAGGTTTTAACGAAGATAAGATAATATCAGTTATTAAATTTTTGAAATTTAGAAAGCAATAATTAGAAATTTTAAGTTCGGAGGAGAAAATCAGATTATGAATAATACTTGGGCCGAATCGATTTATGCGACTAGTAGACAAGTAAAAAGCTTGGAGGAATGTTGGTTCTATCACTCAATTGATTTGCCTGGGTTTGGAACGGTCCATGGCGGTTGGGATCTTCGTGGTCGCATTGATGATTATTTGGGATATGTGGATGTCTCTGGCAAACGAGTCCTTGATGTAGGCACTGCCAGTGGATTTTTAACCTTTGAAATGGAGAAAAAAGGGGCTCAGGTTGTTTCTTTTGACGCCGATAATGAATACCAAATTCAGTACCCTCGGTTTAAGAGACATGTGACGGAACAGGATGCCAAGCAAAGGTTGCAGAGTATTCGAAATAATCTAGAAAAAATGAAGAATTCCTATTGGCTTTCACATCGCCTGCTTAATTCAAATGCTAAAGTAGTATATGGAGACATATACAGAATGCCGGAACAGATAGGGCTGTTTGATGTGGTTCTGGTGTCCCAGATTTTAGTGCATTTGCGAGATCCTTTAGGGGCTCTGATTCAAGCAGGAGAATTTAGCAGTGATGTTTTAGTTATCACCGAAGGGGTTTTTTCCAATGACACGCCTCTGCAAAAATTGATCCCATGCTCTGACAATGAACTCGGTCGTGGATGGTGGATCATGTCTACCGGACTCTATAGAGAAGCTCTCGGGTTGATGGGATTTGAAATAACTTCGTTGTCAACAAATTCATATGATTGTAGAACAAGAAAACGAAATATCAATGTTACCACAATCGTCGCGAAACGAAAAAAAGATTCATAAAATATGGGGTTCTTTTTTTGGGTGTAATTTTTGGCTGCTTCCAATGTTGCATCATTCTCGACATCAGGAAAAAATCAGATGAAAATTAAGGAATTGTTTAAATTAAAAAAAGACGCCGAAGCGGCCCTGCCGACGGTCTTTCATATCACCCATTACAAATCCGGATCCCAGTGGGTTTTAGCTATTTTAAGCGAGGTTGCGCAAAATCGTATTATTGCCCCTCAGATAGCCGCAAAGCATGTCACTGACCAGCCGATTATTCCTGGGCGGATATATCCGTGTGTTTATTTGCCGCAACCGGTATTTCTTGAAGCCAACCCGCCGGAGACCCGGAAAGTATTTATCGTTATCAGGGATTTACGCGATACACTGGTTTCACAGTATTTCAGTGTGAGAAACAGCCATCAGATAGTGAATCAAGTCCAGCAGGAGCTAAGGGAGGCATTAAGAGCCAAAGAAGTTGTCGACGGAATGATGCTGCTCATGGAAAAAAGACTGCATGTGTCTGCTGAAATCCAGAAAACATGGATCAACAGTGAGGATCTGCTGGTGCGCTATGAAGATCTGAACAAGGATGAACAGGCCGGCTTTGAAAAAATTATATCCTACTGCAACATACAGGTCAGTGACAAGGCGCTGGCTGAGGCCATTGACCGGCATTCATTTGAAAAGCGGGCCGGCCGAAAGCCGGGAGAAGAAGATGTGAACTCACATCATCGTAAAGGCATCAGCGGTGACTGGCGGAATTATTTTGATAAGAAATTAACCAAAGAGTTTAAAGAGCGGTTTGGCAACGTGCTGATTGAAACCGGATATGAAAAGAATTCGAATTGGCATCCATAATTATTGTGGTTGCAGCCTGCTGTTAAATAATGACGTATCGTTTTAATCATTATGCGGAAATCTGAAAGAATGAAGTGCTTATTGATGGGGATGCATCGGTGATGCCGGAATACAGAACTGCATTAATAACCGTTCCCAAAACAGGAAGCCAGTGGGTTCGCGATGTCCTTTCAGCGCCGTCCATCGCGTCGCGAAATGGCTTTTTTCTGGTGAAGCCTTTGGAAAATGAGCTGGATCCCCTAAAAAATCCAGTTTTGTTTCAGGAACAATGGCGTGAAGCAGAAAGCGGCAGTTTTTTCGCCCCGGTGTATGATATTTCTTTTCCCATTTGGCAGGAGGTCGCGGATAAAAATGATCGTGCAGTGATTATTTTGCGTGACCCTCGGGATATGCTGGTTTCCTGGATGTATTCGCAATGTTACAGCCATACCGCCAATAGAGTTACCGGGATATGGCGTAACCTTATGCTGTCGGTTTCGATTAGAGCCCGCCTGGCGCTTTCGATTTTGAGATTTAATGTATGGAAAGAAACGTATGATTCCTGGAGTGATAACAAAAGTAATTTGCCGGCCAATGTGTATGTGACGAGCTATGAAAATATTCTGAATCAGCAGGTGCCGGAATTTAGTAAAATAGCCCGATTTTTAGGATGGCAGGTGGGTGATGATGATATCTCAAAAGTAGTGGCGGAGTTTTCATTTTATAAGCGAAGCGGCCGGAAACAGGGTGATGAGAATTCAGCGAGCCATTACCGCAAAGGAATCGCCGGCGACTGGAAAAATTATTTCGACCGGAAATCGGGAGGATTTTTTGAGGCGCTCTACCCGTCACTACTAAAAAATTCAGGATATGAAAATTCGATCCATTGGTATGAGGAGCTTAAAAATAATATTGAAACAGATGAAACGCATCCGGGCAATGTTTCCCAGGGAGAGATTTTTAATCTAAAAGCGGAAGTCGATCGTTTGACTGCTAAACTTAGAGAAGAAAGTCAGGTCTCGCAGACAACGATTCAATCGTTAAGCGAAGCGGCGCATGATCGGAAAATATTGTGTGAAAAACTGGTGATTGAAAATCAAAAAAAAGAAGAAGAGATTAACCGAAAAGAAGTGGAAATTACCAGGAAAGAAGAAGAAATCAACAAAAAAGAAGCGGAAATTAACAAAAAAGAGGAAGAGATCATCAATAAAGAGGAGGAGATTAACAAAAAAGAAGCGGAAATTAACCGGCTCGCCAGCGCTGTGAAGGATCTGCAAGCCCAAAGCTTACTTCAAGGCAATGAAATCAATAAGTTATACAATGTATGTAAAGAACGGCTGGAGTTAATTGAGCGGTTGAGTGTCAAGGGCAAAAAGAAGCGGTGAGGACCAAGGTGAGTTCTCGCTGACAGGCGGTTAAAAAGGTTAAATACGGCGGTGAAATCCGGCTCAAATTGACCGCAAGGATGAACATGAATGACAATAAAATGATCCGCTGTTTTCTGGTCATCCCGCATTATGAGGATACTGAACGGTTAGAGCCGTACCTGGCCGATTTGAGGGCTACATTGCCGGAGTGGGTAACGATACAGGTGTCGGATGACGGGTCTGGCGCCGATGGTTTTCGCAAGCTTGAATTGATGATCGAACAGACGAGGACAGAGCGGTTACAAGTTATCAATGCTCCTGCGATTTTGCCTCCGCTGACATTGGGAAAAAATCAAGGTAAGGGAGCTGCTGTGATTACCGGCTGGAAGAAGAATTCGGGGGAAGACTTTCTGGCCTTTGTGGATGCGGACGGCGCCGTATCCGCAGCAGAATTTCGGCGCGCTTTAATGCATATGCGAAACGATGCCCCTGATGTGGATGTCTTAATCGGCAGTCGGATTAAAATGGCCGGGCATGCGGTTGAGCGGCGTTTGATCCGGCATTTGGGCGGAAGAGTCTTTGCCACTTTGGTGTCCTTGATTTCAGGATTAATCATTTATGATACCCAATGCGGATTGAAAATTCTGCGGAGAGAAGTCTATGAAGCGATTTCGCCGCATATGCACACCACGGGTTTTGCTTTTGATGTCGAGCTTTTGATGCTTGCCGCTAAACTGGGTTTCATGATTGGTGAGTTTCCTATAGACTGGCAGGATATTCCCGGAGGCAGGGTGAGCCTTCTGAAACATTCATTGCCGATGCTGGCAGAGGTCATGCGGGCGAAGCGGTATGTGGATCGGACTTTTCAGGCTAAAACCAGGTCGTGAGTGCAGGAGAATTGTTCCTCCCGGAGCCCGAAAGGAAATTTCACTAAGATGGAATCACAGTCATCACCGGTGGTCAATTACAGAAAAAAAGCCATGATGATGGCAATGATCGTCGTGATCCTTGGCGCCTCATTCACGGCCTGGTGTGTCGATGCGTCCTTTGAAAAGGGGCGTCTCTCATCACTGCCCAATTATGATGACGTGGTTTATTTCTTAAGCGCCACAACGATTCTTGAAGCCTTCAACCGTTCGGGCTTTAATGGCGTTGCCAAAGTAATTTATCTAAATTTTCATTCTCCGTATTCAACGCTGTTGGCTGCGGCGGCTTTTGCAATGCTGGGATACCACGATAGTTCGCCGTATATTTTTAACTTTCTGGTGGTTCTTTTATATCTTTCATTTCTTAGCTATACCCTGCGCGATTTGCCCTTTTTGATGCGTTTAGCAATGATGGTTTTTTTTCTTTCATTGCCATTTGCAACGATGGCGGTGGTTGAATTTCGTCCCGACCTTTGCTGGGCCACGTTGATTGGGTTCTGTGCCGTCTTTGGTGTTTCCCGTCGTAATTACTTTCGTGACTGGCGGCAACCGGCAATTCATGCGGTGCTCTTTTCATTCGCCCTTTTGGCTAAACCGTCGACATTCGCCATGACGATTATTGTTTTCGGACTGTCCGCATGCTGCCGGGTTGCAATGGAATGGCTTGATCACCGGTCATTATCATGGCAAGGGATTGCCCGCACCGCATTGGTCTATTTGATAGTGACATGCATGATTGCGGGTCCGTACTTTGTTTTTTTTGCGTCTCAAACGTGGGAGTATTTCTGGAAAAACCTGTTCGGTGCAAACAAGGCAATATGGACGTATCAGGCCGATTGGCTTCAGCACTTTGGATACTATCTTTCCGGTCATTCCTTAGCAAGTAATTTAGGAAAAGGGGTATGGATCATCGGGTGTTTTTGGCTTTTTGGAACAATTGCCGCAGTTGCAAGGCGGGACAATGTGGGGATTAGACTTGCCGGCGGGTTGTGGATCATAGTCATATCAATTTATCTGCTCAGTTCTTTGGCGCAAATGAAGTCTCCGTTTCTTGGCGGCGCATTTTATTCGACCCTCATCTTTGGGGCTGCCTGCTTATTGAACGAAATGTCTAAAGGCATTTTGCCTTTTCGGGTCCAATCACGATTTATCTTTACCAGCTTGAGCATCTTACTGGCAGTGTCAGGTGTAATGCTCTATCAATGGCCGGCCTATAGCGGGGTAATGAATTCGGAAACCGGACGCAACTATAAGCATATCGGGGAAATGGCGGTCAACGAAATATCCGGGCTTCCGCTCCCGAAAAACCCTTTGATTGTTTTTACGCACTCAGGTCCGGTTGGAATGGGGAATGTTGTGATGTGGTTTCTCCAGCAAGGGCTTCCCATCAGATTCGAAAACATGAGTTGTAGGCGGAATATTAAGGATTTCGAGCAAGCTATCCAGGACGCTGATCTTGTTTTTCTGCAGGATAAAGGGATGATGGGCGCCAATTTGCGCTTTCCGTCCGAATCATTTCAGGAGCGATTCAGGTCTATTGTGAGCGGGGATCAACGATTCGATCTGTTGAGAAAAATAGAGACGCTGGATGGAAAAAATGTTTATCTCTATATCAATAAATGCATTGAGAAACCCATGGCCAAAGAGGAACATTCCAATGAGCGCAATTAAAAAGCCGGCACATATTCAAACAATCTATTTGGTTTAAAATGCTCTTTAATTCACATGTCTATATATTCCTGTTTTTGCCGGTGACGCTGACGGTCTATTTTTTGTTGAATCATTTCCGGTTTCAGAGTTTTTCGAAGGTTTTCCTATTTGTTGCCAGTCTTTTTTTTTATTCATGGTGGAACTGGCTATATCTCCCGCTTATAATCGTTTCCGTGGTATTTAATTATTTTATCGGAAGGGCCCTGTCACCCCGTTTAGGGCATTTAAACGCCCATCAACGAAAGGGGGTGCTCGTTTTTGGGGTATCCGTCAATTTGGGGCTTCTGGCTTTTTTCAAGTATGCGGATTTCTTCATTACAAACGTGAATCTGCTGACCGGCATGGGCATGAAACTTCTGGAGATGGCGCTTCCGCTTGCGATTTCATTTTTTACGTTTCAGCAGATTGCCTACCTTGTGGACAGTTTCCGGGGAGAAACAAAAGAACACAGTTTTGTCAATTATTCGATTTTTGTGACCTTTTTCCCGCAGTTGATTGCCGGACCGATTGTTCATCACAAAGAGATGATGGGGCAGTTCGACCGCCGGGAAAACAAAAATATCAACTGGGAAAACCTGTATGCCGGTCTGTTTATTTTTTCCATCGGGCTGTTTAAAAAGGTT
>JAHECJ010000465.1 GCA_024641805.1 Desulfococcus sp. | reverse complement strand
CGTGGAAAAACTTGCCGGTATCACCGTGCCGGATCGGGTCAACGTTATCCGGATCATGCTGGCGGAGCTTTTCCGAGTCGCCGGACACCTGGTCTGGTTCGGGACATTTGTCACGGACATCGGCGCCATGTCGCCGGTTTTCTTTACTCTTAACGACCGTGAACATATTTTTGAGATTATCACGGCCATTACCGGCGGCCGCATGCATCCCAGCTGGTTCCGTATCGGAGGGGTTGCCGCTGATCTCCCGGATGGCTGGGATGGTTTAGTCCGGAACTTTCTTGCCTATCTGCCGCCCAGGTTAAAGGAATATGAGACCCTGGTTATGAAAAATGCGATATTCAAGGCCCGTACCCAGGGGATCGGCCGGTATACCCTTGAAGATGCCATGGAATGGGGAGTTACGGGCCCTGGGCTTCGCGCGTGCGGTCTGGAGTGGGATTTGAGAAAGAAGCGGCCATACAGCGGCTATGATAATTTTGAATTCGATATCCCCACGGGTGTCCACGGGGACTGTTACGAACGGGCCGTGGTCCGTCTGGCGGAAATCCGTCAGAGCCTGCGTATTATCAAACAATGCGCCGATAATATGCCGGAGGGCAGCTACAAAGCAAAACACCCCCTGACAACCCCGCCCCAAAAGGAAAAGACCCTTCATGATATCGAGACCCTCATCACCCATTTTTTAGGGGTGAGCTGGGGACCGGTAATCCCGGCGGGAGAAGCCGGTATCGCCATTGAAGCGGGCAAGGGGATCAACAGTTATTATCCGATCAGTGACGGAGACATTCACGCCTACCGGGTGCGGATCCGGACCCCGTCCTTTCCGCACCTGCAGATGCTTCCCGCTATCACCAACGGTCTGATGGTGCCGGACCTGCTGGCGATTCTGGGAAGCATCGATTATGTGCTGGCGGATGTGGACCGATGAACCATAGACTTCCGGATATTAAATTTCACTGCGTTATCGGTCGGAGATATACGATTGAATATTATCTCCTCCCTCTGGCCTTGTGAAATTGAATATCTGAAAGCCTATAAACAGGAAATTACATGCTGACGTTACAGGAAAAAAAAGAGATCGAAGAACTGCTGCCCAACTATCCGACCCGGCAGGCGGCCGGAATCGACGCCCTGGTCATTTTGCAGCGCCACCGCGGCTGGATTTCGGACGAAACACTCGGTGAAGCGGCCGAATTCCTTAAAATGACCCCCGCGGAACTGGATTCCGTGGCAACATTTTACAACCTTATTTTTCGAAAGCCCGTTGGCCGGCACGTGATTTTGGTTTGCGACAGCGTAAGCTGCTGGGTCATGGGATATGACCCGGTTCTGGATTATCTGAAAAAAAATCTCGGCATCGGTTTTGGAGAGACGACCACTGACGGTCGGTTTACGCTTCTGCCCCATGTTTGCCTGGGCGCGTGTGACAAGGCGCCGGCAATAATGATTGATGACGATCTCCACGTGGAGCTGGACCCGGCTAAAATTGATCATATCCTTTCATTGTATTCTTAGCAGCGGAAGGACTTCTAACATGTTGGAATTTTGCAGTGACTGATAGGCCACTGCCCATAAAAATACAGTCAACGGCTTCGTAAAAAGCGCCGTATGTAAGGCGCGTAAGCCGGGAAAAGCGGAAGCGTACTTTTGTACGTTGAGCAATTTCCCGGGGCAGCGCAACGCCGCAGACGGGCGTTTTACGAAGCCGTCAGGAGATGGATTGTTGGAACGGCCACTGACCCAAAACATAATACCCGGCACCCCCCCCTTGAGTCTGGCGGAATACGAAAAACGCGGGGGATACCAGGCTGCGCACAGGGCGCTGACAGCCATGGGCCCGAAAGAAATTGTCGCTGTTGTCAAAGCGTCAAATCTGCGGGGGCGGGGAGGCGCCGGGTTTCCCACCGCCCAGAAGTGGAGTTTCGTTCCCATGGGCGCCGATGCCCCCCGGCCCAAGTACCTGGTGGTCAATGCTGACGAGATGGAACCGGCTACGTTCAAAGACCGTCTGCTGCTGGAAGGCGACCCGCATCAGCTCATCGAAGGGGTGATCATCAGCGCCTGTGCCATTGAGGCGGAAATCGCCTATATTTTTCTTCGCAAGACATATACGATTGCTGCCCGACGCATTTTAACGGCGATTGCCGAGGCTTATGAAAAAGGGTATCTCGGCAAAAATATCTTCGGTTCGGGCTTTAATCTTTCGCTTCATTTGCACGAGAGTGCCGGAAGATACATCTGCGGCGAGGAAACCGCCCTGCTGAACGCCCTGGAGGGGAAACGGGCCAACCCGCGAAACAAGCCGCCGTTTCCGCCGGTGGTCGGCCTGTGGGGAAAACCCACGGTCACCAATAATGTTGAAACCATCTGCAACATTCCGCACATCATAAAAAACGGGGCGGCCTGGTTCCGGGCGTTAAGCCTTGTTCCCGACGGCGGGACGAAAATATACGGCGCCAGCGGAAAAGTCCGGCGGCCGGGAGCATGGGAAATGCCGCTGGGAACGACCATCCGGGAAATTATCGAGGAACACGCCGGCGGCATGAGAGATGGTCTCCATCTTCGAGCGGTTCTGCCGGGCGGTGCCTCCACCGACCTGCTGACCGCCGACCATCTGGACGTTAAAATGGATTTCAACGCCATGCAGGCGGCCGGCAGCCGTCTGGGCACCGGGACTATGGTAGTGATCGACGACCGGACCTGTATCGTGGGCCTGGTTCTCAACCTGATGCAGTTTTTCGCCCAGGAATCCTGCGGATGGTGCACGCCCTGCCGGGAAGGCCTGCCCTGGACCGCTAAACTTCTTGCCGCCATTGAACAGGGGCAGGGACTGCCGGAAGATATTGAGCGTCTCAAGCTGCAAACCCGGCTGCTGTCCTCGGGCCACACGTTTTGCGCCCTGGCGCCCGGGGCCATGGAACCGCTGCAAAGCGCGCTCAAGTACTTTGAGGACGATTTTCACCGCCATATTAAGGAAAGGCGGTGTCCGTGGAAATAAGACTTGGGGAAATAAAAGACAGGGAAGCAGAAGAGATGGTAACGATATTCATCGAAGGCCGGCCGTACCGGACAGAAAAAGGGCAAAATCTTCTCCATGCCTGCCTCTCGCTGGGGTTCAATGTGCCCTACTTTTGCTGGCATCCGGCATTCGGATCCGTGGGGGCCTGCCGTCAGTGCTCGGTCAAGCGGTTCAGGGATGAAAA
>JAHECJ010000019.1:5715-12015 GCA_024641805.1 Desulfococcus sp. | reverse complement strand
GGATGCGGTTCAGCTGCTTACCCTGTGCAGCACCGGCAACGGATGGATGCGCGTCACCAACCTCGGGCGCTACGCCGTCAGCCTTTACGATAAACACAGCCTAACGGGTTGGCGCGCAGCCATTGATCTCGAAAAGCTTGAAAAATTTCCGGAAATCAAAGCCTGGTTTCTCAAACACAAAACCAAACAGGAACAAGACACAGACCTGCTTTTTGCCCAAATCGAGGAAGCCGGAGATCAAATTTTAATTGTCACGCCAATTTCTCTCCGCCCGCAATATTTAAAAAAGAAACCCTCAAGTCCCATCATCGCCTGCCCCATCTGTCGGGAAGCGTATCCGCAACAAGACGGGGCCATCTGCCGTGGTTGTCAGGGCGAGAATCCTTACCAAACAGAAGTTCACCCATTGTCATTTGCGGACTTATCCCCTTCCCTGGAATCCGTGCCGGTTGAAAAGGCCCTCGGAGAAAAAGCCCTGCATGACATGACACGGATTGTTCCCGGAAAATCAAAAGGTCCTGAGTTCATAGCAGGACAGCAAATTGAAGCGACTGATCTCTGCCGGCTTCAGCAAATGGGACGCTCATCAGTCTATGTGGAAAGCAAAGCCAGCGTTGACAAGAGTCAATGGATCCATGAAAACGACGCAGTAACCGCTTTCGCAGGAGATATCGCGGGATCGAACGTCTATTATAATACCGCGCCCAAAGAAGGTAAAATTGACTTTTTGGCCAAAATTGACGGCCTTCTGACAATCGATGAAGTCCGGTTGCAGAATTTCAATCTGATTCCCAATGTGATGTGCTCAAGCCGGCAAAACAACATTTTGGTTAATCGGGACCGGCCGTTTGCAGGGTGCCGTGCTATTCCACTATATCTTGCCCGTGAACAGTTCAACCAGGCCATGACCTCTCTGAAAAAAGGGCCGCTGTTTGATATTATTCCTTTAAAGACAGCACGTGTAGGTATTCTTGTCACGGGAACTGAAGTATATTTAGGTCTGATCGAGGATAAGTTTGATCCGGTCATCCGGAGCAAAGTCGAAAAATTAAACTGCATTGTCGTTCAGTCAACCGTTGTTGCCGATAACGCGGACCAGATTGCCGACAGCGTCAATTCCTTGGTGAAAATGGGCGTTGACCTGATTGTCACTACCGCCGGACTTTCAGTTGATCCGGATGATCAAACCAGAAAAGGCCTGATTCATGCCGGTCTGAAAAACGCCCTTTACGGAGCACCGATACTGCCCGGCGCCATGACCCTTGTGGGGAAAATCGGTCCGGCATCGGTCATCGGCGTCCCCGCCTGTGCCCTGTTTCACAAAACAACGAGTTTTGATCTCCTGCTGCCCCGGATTCTGGCAGGCCAGGAAATTACCCGGATGGATCTCGCAAAAATGGCGGCCGGCGGTTTTTGTTTAAATTGCAACACCTGCACATTCCCCAAGTGTCCGTTTGGGAAATAATTTAAAAAAGAAATATCATGAACCATCAATATAAAACCGTTGCGCTGTTTGATTTTGACAAAACTATTGTATCACGAGATTCGGGATATGAATTTATCAAGCATCGTTTAAATTCAAGTATTCTGCGCAGAATCCTCGCCTTTCTGATTTTTCCTGTGGCGATTGTTTTTTATCTGCCGATGCGACTGCGGTTTATCAGCCATTCCATATTTATGTGGATTGCCACGGCTGGTCTCAACAAAAAAAAACTCAGTGAAGCCCGTAAAAACTTTCTCCGTTTTTACTGCTCGCTTTCAGATGATTTAGTCTATCAGGACGCTTTGGACAAAATGGCATTTCATTTGGATGCGGGCCATCACGTTTATATCGTCAGCGGCGCCCCTACCTGGGCGATTAAAAAGATATCCAAAAGACTCGGCATTCAGAAATGTACAGTTATCGGATCCATTGAAAAATCCATGATGGGCGGCTTAATTTATAAACAGCATTGCTACGGACATCAAAAGGTGACTCTGATCAGTGATGTGATCCTCCAAAACCCTCATAAAATATATGGTTACACGGATAGCGCTGCCGATATCCCGCTTTTATCAATCTGTACCCACAAGCATGTCATCAACCCGACCAAAAATCATCTTAAAAAATTCAAAAGAGCCTTTGGAAACAACTTCCGGGTGTTAGAGTGGGCATAATCTTTAAAAAATCTGGAAAAACGATCAACAAAAAGACAGTTCGATGGTGCCTTAATGTTTAATTTTTGAAATGTAAATTTTGAATAAGATTAAATCCCCTTTTTACCGCACGCAATAACTGTTGTATCATCACTAAAATTTACCACAACATATTGATATTTATTTTATTCATCTTGACAATGACACATTTTAAAATACACAATAGCCGCATACTCATAAAAAAAGATGATGTGACGATAAACGAAAAAGCCAAATCCTGAGTGATCAGGAGACGGAAAGCCACGGGTCTTTGAAAGACAGCCGGGTTGCCTGCAGGAGGCAGCCCGGCTTTTTTATTCGTTAAACTTTTCTATGTTTAATGGAGGACAAAATGAAATCTTTCAAACTAAAGAGACTTTTTCTTGTTTCATTTGTATTCATAGCTTCGCTGACCTTGTTTTCGCCGGCAGCCGTTCAGGCCGCTCCGCTGCTCTATGATGATTTTGACGGAACCGTACTCGATTCTTCGAAATGGAATGTCATTGAAGGCGGCGAATCCATTCAACTGTCAGATGGTATAATGACAATGCAGGGAGATCCGAACCATAAACGGATTGATTCCTTCGACTCCTTTCAGCCTTCAGGAGACACGCTGTTTGCCAGTGCCCGAATTCAACTGGGCGGTAATTATCAGAAATTCGGCTTCCGTATCAATGCTGCTGAATTTTCCGGACCCGTCTGCGGTTTTTATTTCGATACCTTGGAAAATGAAAACGGTGGTACGGTAACCGCCCTTATCAGAGAAGTATCTGATACCGATACCGTGACCGAAATCTTAACAGTCCCGATTGATGTGACATGGAATGAATTTCATACATTCACCATTGAGTGGTCTCCCACGGAAATAGCCTTCCACGTCGATGGCGTTGAGAAAGCAAGAACCTCTTTTGTCTGCGACACCCCCCTTACGGTGGGCATCTGGAATGACCGGCCGGAAAGCATGCTGACGGACTGGGTGGAAGTGATTAATGTCATCCCGGTAAGCATTGACATCAAACCGGGCAGTATAACCAACAGCATCAATCCCCGAAGCCGGGGCGTGATTCCTGTCGCCCTTTTAAGCACGGACACTTTTGACGCAATGATGGTTGATCCGGCCACCGTAAAATTCGGAGCCAATGGTATTAGCACATCACCGGCGCATTTTGCGATTGAAGACATCAACCATGACGGAATGGATGATTATATTTTCCAGTTCCGCACGCAACAAACAGGAATCGATTGCAACACCGAATCCGCGACCCTGACCGGGGAAGCTGCGGATGGATTTATAGAGGCATCTGACTCCGTGCGTCCGGTCGGCTGCCAGAGCGCAAATAATGGCACCCCTCCCGGACTTCAGAATAAACCTGACAAACCGGATCCGCCGGCCTTTGAAAACCATCCGGTCCATGACAGTAAGCCGGGAAAAGATATCCATCCTGAACCGAACACACCGGGACAAAATAAAATAAAGACAGAATCTAAAAACAAATAAATTTTAAAAGTTTCTTAGATTTCTGGACAGGGAGTGGATCATTTTTTCTTTAAATCCACCAGCGCGGCAGTGTGCACTAGCGTTAAAAGCGTGGCTGAAAAGACGACACGTCGCATAAATCCGCCGGTGCTGCGCCGGCAACCCTGAACAGGCTAACTTTGGGACGCTCGGTATGCGTAAAAAACAATTCCGAAGAGGCGACCCAACCGCGACGAACAAAAGCAGGAGAAAACATACGAATATATTCACAGACAAGCGCTGCGAATCTTTTTTTGCAAATTATCTCTTTTTCATAAGGGATCATGACCGAGTAGCATTTTCGATAACATTTTTTCTATCATTCGAGCATGCTTATTCTCTTCTTCTCTCAGTTTTTCCAAAAGCTCCATTAATGATTCGATCCGGCAGTTCTCAGCAAGATTCGCATAAAAATCATATGCCTGATGTTCCCTCTTCAATGCAGCCTGTAACGTATCATATGCTGTATTTATCTTCTCTTCTTGCCGCATTCCATCAATCCCTGATATTTTCGAAAAATACTCCTGAACAGATGGTGAAAATAAAAAGCGAAATCATCAGGATTTTGGTGTTCCTGTATGCTTCAACTAAAAACGCGACACTCCAGATTGATTCAACCATACACAGATCACCGTCGATACCTGTCATCCTGGCGATTGTTTCGGCGATGCTGAACCGGCAGCGATACTTCCGGCTAAATTTGTTAAAATCCGATTCAATAGAGTTTGATCTTTTGTACTCTATTCTGCTAAAGTCCTTTTATACCCCACTTTCATTTAAAAAACAAAGGCCATTGCATGATGGGAACCTTGAATTAGCAACCATTGCGCGGAATTTAAGGTCGCCCGGGATGTTATAGCGATATCAATAACCAAAAGGGATATTTTTTTGCAAATACTTTATTTTAAAGATATAATAAGCTAAAAAGAAAACAAAAGCACCCGTATTAATAAAGATAAAACAGATGGAGGTCTGAAAATGAAAAAATTAAAAGTTATCATTATAATCATCACGATTTTGATGGTCTTCAATGCCAGTGCATCTGAACTGCAAGAATTTATTATTGAACCGGTCACCGTTTCCGGACAGACGAACACAATGCCTGTTGTCGAGAAACAGGAACAGCCGCCAATCATTTTACTTGATGAAGGCGCAACTAATTATTGCGAAGAAAAAACCGAAAATGCGTGAGGGATGAGTTAATGATAGAGCTGGAAGCTCTATTCGTTTAATCATAACCCGGACCACAGATTAAAGTAACCAGGAAAACGCGATGGTTACAATAAAATCTGTGGTTATGCAAAAATAGCATGAGATTATTTATCTCAGCCTATTTTTTCATTAAAAAATTTAAAAATGAGGCGATTCCATCGTCTCGCATTAAAATCTACTGATTCCCAAATCCATTTTGTGCCCCGCAGTCCGGGCAGTCCCAGGTAATTCCGTTGCAGGACATCCCCCATGCATTTTCATCCATGCACACCTGACAAATGGCAAAACCGCACCGGCAAGTCCATGAAAAGGAAGCAATCCGACGGCAGCAGTGACAGGTCCGGTCTTTAGTCCGGCGGCGGCGTTCGCGACGGGATGATCTCAATTCTTCATTCAGTTCGGTCATATTGCTAATCAGATTTGATCCTCATTCTTGATAAAGCGCACAATTTAGTCCATGAAATTTCGAGTATCAAGGATCTCTCCCGTTGCTGTTTTATTCAAACGGCAATTTTGGCTGATCCGGTGTGGCGTCAATTTTTTTATATTTTCCGGTAACCCAGTTTTCGAGATCCGAGCAGTACCATTTGGAAAACCGCCGGTCGGACGGTCCGCCGGCCAGGTTGGTATAAATTTCGTCGGTGGCCATGTCGGACACCATCCTGAAGGATGGGGCAAAGGTGGTTAGCCGACCGGCGCTTTCAAAAATCTGGCCCTGGTGGGGGGTGGCAAGGCTGCCGATGATAGTGATCGGCCCCCGGTCAAACCCGAGAAATTTTGGAAGTTTGCCGTCAAAAATGATATTTTTCAATATCACTCTCCTACGGTTGCCCCATTTTTCCGGCACGATTTTCAAGGCTTTTTCCGCCGCCCGAAGGTAAATGTCCGCGCGGGTCCGGCCGCCGAACCATGCGGATTTTTCCGTCAGCAGTATCCGGTCAAAATTGACGTAAAAATCATTAAACATGCCGGTGTGCTGATCAATATAATCCACGGCATCCGTTCCGAAACCGTGATCGCCGAAAACGTCCCGGTACAGTTGTTTGTAAAAGCGGTCGAAAAGAAACGCACCTTCGGAATCCGTGCCATATTCAAAGTTCCAGCTTTTAAGTATGGCGGCCTGAGTTGAATTCGGAAGCAGAGGAGCGAGAATTGCCATAAAAGCTTCCGCCTGTCTTGAAAAGACATCATAGTGCAGTTTGTACATATACTCCCGGTCAATGGCATTGTTTTTTGCAAGCAGCTCACCGATCCGATCAGAACGGTAAGTCCCCATGCCGACATTGATTGGATCGACTTTTCCGTATTCATTCAGGTTCTGATTCGTTGTCACCAGGTAACCGCATTCCGGGTTGTAGGACCTTGGCAGATCTCCGGGGGATTCAAAACCCTGCCAG
>JAHECJ010000019.1:0-5705 GCA_024641805.1 Desulfococcus sp. | reverse complement strand
GCCAGTCGTTTTGTGCCTCCCACCCGGGAAGTGGAACAAACCCGCTGACCCCTTCCCGCCGTTTGGGCATCAGGCCGGACATCTGATAGCCAATATTGCCCGCCCTGTCCGCCAGGACAAAATTCCATGAGGTCTCGACAGAGCCCAAAAGGTCCATTCCTTTCGTCACGGTCTTTGCATCAAACAGTTCCACAATGCTGTTGAATGTCACAGCCCCTGAAAAAGCAGGCGCCCATGCTGTTGCAATATAATATCCTTCCATGTAAGGGTCCCCTTCAAGAACCCCGTGATTGTTTTCATAAAAAGTGACGGTAACCGGATCTTTTTTCTTTCGTTTGATGATTTCCTTTCTTTGTGTAAAATCCAGCCACTTTCCCGGCTCCCGAAAATACTTGCCGTCTTTGCATCGTTCAATCCAGGAATCAGTTCCATCCATGAATGTATATGTGGCCGTCCAAGCGAGGTCCGGATTTCGGCCCACCAGAAGGGCCGGCGCACCTGGCATGGTTCCTCCCATGGCATAAGCGTCGTTGGTTGTTAATGCCATTTCATACCAGACATTCGGAAGCCGGTTGACTTCCAGGTGAGGATCATTGGCAATAATCGGTTTTCCGGATGTTGTTTTTTTTCCTGAAACCACCCAGTTATTTGAAGCCATCATAACCGGTGACGCAAGGTTCCATAGAGATGCCGGGGAAACCAGCCGCTCCTGAAGCTTGATCTTTTTGATCAGCTCAATATCCAGTCCGCCGAGGATGTCCGGAAAAAGTTCGTTCAGGCGTGCTTCATCCAAACCAGCCTGGACAAACTCAATCAAAAGCCTTTCCATTTCACCCTGGGATTGCGCCAGGGTCAGGTACCCGATCATCCGGGAGATCAGAATCGAGTCTTCAGCGCACCATGGTTCCGGCCGATAACCGAAAAGCCGACATTCCCAGGGAATTTTTTCTGCAAAAGCCCGATTAACACCGTCGCAGTAGGATGAAAGAACGGCTTTTGCTTCAGGTGTCAACTTGGCAACTTCCGCTGAAACTGCTCCGGTCCAGTTCATCCTTCGGAAGAATTTGTCGATTTCAAGTATTTTATCACTGGAATCAAGGATTTCAGAGGCACGTCCCTGCCCCAGAATACGCATCAAAAGAATCTGCATTCCCCGGTCTTTGCCATGAGCATATCCCATCAAGCCAAAGACCTCGGTCTTGTCTTTGCCCTCAGCATGGCAAACGCCATGCTGATCTCTCCAGATTTTTCCGTAAGCATTGATTTTTTCGTTGGCGTTCATGTCACCTCCCGGGTAAAGTTTTGCAGCGTTTGTCCAAAATAGGCCTTACGAATATAATGAAAAAGATTCATTTGACAAGTTAGCTAAAAAAAGCACGAACATCAACCAGGCATTTTGAATAACACAATTTAGATTCATTTTTTTCCGGAATGATTCCAAATAAACAGCGCTTTTTTTGCAACTATTGGAATACTAAAATTGTATTTGACTATAATTCCAATTTCGTATTAACTATATGAAGAAAAGCCAAACCAGTCGAAAGACTGGGACGGAAAATCACGGGTCTTTCAGTCTTAAAAAGACAGCCGGATTGCCAGCAGATTATAGCGGCAGCCCGGCTTTTTTTATATTTATGCCGAAAAGAAACCGGATCCACGCTTCACAACCTATTTTTCTGAACTCTCCTGCAGCCAGGCCTGAAATTCAAATTTCCCATTGTAAAAAGTCGGCCATGACTTTCCGGCAGTAATTTTTTTGGGTTCAATTTTTCTATACCCTCAACCACTATTACCAGGATCTCACAGGTATACCCTGGTCACTATCATTTTTTCTATCCTTTTGGGAAAGGAGGGATGCAAAACAGTCCGATATTACATAAAAATCAAAGTCAATTTATTGTCAGTCCAACTCATGTGAAAGGAAAAAAAATGAAAACACGTATTCTTTTTATTTCTTTTGTCACTGCGCTATTGATTGTATTTGTCACGGGCATCGCTATTGCGAAGGAACTTACCCTTTTCTACTATGACGGGCATATGCACACCGTGCGGTCGGATGGGAGCGGGTCCGTTGCCGATATAAAAGCAACCGCAATCAGCCGGGGGCTCAGCGCGGTCATCATCACCGACCACTGTTATGAATTAGACAGGGCTGAATGGGACTCGCTGGTAGCAGAATGCGCCGCTGCATCGGACAGCACCTTTTTAGCGCTGCCCGGTTTTGAAGTGACAGGCAGCGACGGTATTTTCAACCGCACTCATGTCAATGCGCTGGGTGTTGACGACCCCTTTGTCGGCGACGACGACTGTCTGTGCCCGGAAGAGGTATGGCCATCTCCTCTCAACCCAGCCGGTACCGGTGCCGTATACCCTGAAAACGTCACAAAATGGGTCGACTACATCCACTCCAAAGGCGGCATCGCAGTTCACAATCACCCGTCTGGCACCACCCTACTTAGTTACGGGGTGAACAATATGGAGGTATATAATCAGAGTCATGTCGATGACGTTATCGGCTATGCGCAGCAACTCGGTTATCCGCCTAACCAGGCATGGGCATTCGGCATTACGCTCAACAATTTCGCACTTTATGGCGAACGGGATGCGAATATGTTGGTTCCGTTTCCAGGCTATCCTACTCCGATACCTTTAAGAATGGCCCTGTATATTGCAACCCAGTATTTCCCCCCCTATATCGGACAGTGGCTGGGGGCCCCTCAGGCGCCCTTGAATTCATGGGACAATCTTCTCATGGCCTATGTGAACGGTACTGCTGAAACACCTATCTTCGGACTGGCCAACAGCGATGCGCACAACACCGGCGCTGTTGACTCGGACGTGGGTGTCGCCAAAAACGGTGTCTATTTGAAAAAAGGATTAACAGCCAAAGAGCTCTACAACGCTATTAAAGCCGGCCACACCTTTGGCACTACCGGACCCTCTCTTGCGCTTAAAGTCAATGGAGAACTTATGGGAGATACGGCATATGTCTCCGACGGCTCCGCGGATATCAGCCTTAGCGTAAATTCGGAAAGCCCGACCGCCGTTCTGGTCAAAATAGACATCATAAAAAACGGCAGCATCTGGCAAACGATTAGTCCTTTTGCGATAACTTACACAACCACTCTTGAAGATGCTGGAGTTACCTGTGATGGATATTATCGCGTAGAGGTGACATCGTTGGATGTCGTCAGTGGAAGCTATTATTTCGCATGGTCGAATCCGGTGTTTGTAAGAATTCCCGATTAATTACTTTTTGCAGTAATGTCCGCTGCCCTTATTTTCACAGCAGGGCAGCGGATAATCAACTGACCCTGGTCGCGGAATCTTGAAAAATTCAGATAATATTTTGTTAGACCCGATCCCCCTCTGTTTTTAATCCTGTTTTTATCCTGCAAACAAAAGTGCATGCGCTGTCTTTTTACCTTAATTCTTCCAACCAGCAGTTATAAACAGGCTTTACATTAACCAAACGCATATTATAATATTTTCACTTACACATTTTAAAAAAGTGTTCTTTCCTTAACATAAATGGTTTATCTGAACCGAGGTAAAAATGGACCGGAATAACACGAAAATCATAAAATGTCCGGCGTGCGGGGCCGCCAACCGGATCCCGGACGACAAAGCCAGTGAACACGCAAAATGCGGAAAATGTCATGCCGCACTCCCGTCCGCAAAAGACACTTCAACAAATCAAAAGCCCTATTCGCTGAGATGCATTGAATGCGGAGCGAAAAACCGGGTGCCGGCCGACAAAATTAATGCTACGCCCAAATGCGGCAAGTGCAAGGCGGAACTTAAGACAGATGAATTGTTCGTCCCCCAGCCTGTGATGATAAACGACCGCAATTTCGAAGACCGGGTGATCAAGTCACCCCTGCCCGTCCTGTTGTTTGCCTGGGCGCCCTGGTGCCCTACGTGTGTGAAGGTTTCCCCGATCATTGATGAATTCGCCTCTGAATCAAAAACAAAAGTCCGGGTCGGCAAACTGAACGTTGACCAGAACCCGATGCTTGCTTCAAAATACAAGATTTTAAGTGTGCCGTTTATCTTTATTTTTGATAACGGCCAGCTGAAGGACTCCATGCCCGGAGGGATGCAGAAGCATGAGTTGATGATGCAGATGGCACATTACCTTTAATACAAGTTAACGAGATTCATGAACTGCGTGATTCAGCAATAGAAGTAAAATATTACATCTTCAGGATGAAATACCTTATTCACGAACCTCTCCGACGCGTGTTTAAATTTGCTAAAAAGACTATCGTGACTTCATAAACAGAGAAAAAATGCGGCAATTTTATTTAAAATTTTGAATTTCTGCGGTTAATTTTTTTTACTTTTTTTTAAAAGGATCCTTTCTCTCCCCACCTTCAAAAATTGTTTGTTTTTTAATTCTGCACATAGTATGTATACAAACTAAATTTCGCTGTATTTTAATCGCTGACACAAAATTAAATTTTTAAATAAGGAGAAACCAAGTGCTGCTGTTAAACCCCAAAAAATACCAGGACCGGAATTACCCTGACGCACGCTCAAAGGAAATCATGCTCAAAACCATTGAGTGGTTTGAAAAAAAAGGTCTGAAAAAAATGAAGGATGATTATTTTTCTGCAGATTTCACGTATGATTTCGCAGAATTCATTAAAAAAGAAAAAATTTTTGAAACCCTGTTTTTGCCGAAAGGATACGGTGATAAAGACCAGTATTACAGCACATACCGTATGTTCGAGTTCTCAGAAATTTGCGGTTTCTACGGAAGTGCTTACTGGTATATGTACCATGTGTCAACCCTTGGCCTGGACCCGGTTTTTCTCGGAGAAAATGAAGAGTTGAAGCACCGGTCGGCTGAAATCTTAGAGAAAAATCCGCTGTGCGCCTTCGGCCTTTCTGAAAAAGAACACGGGGCAGACATCTATTCATCGGACATGAGGTTGTATCCCCAGGATGACGGCACTTACCTTGCCAGGGGAACCAAATATTACATCGGCAACGGCAATGAAGCCGGAATTATCACGGTTTTCGCGAAGATCGACGGCACGGATGAGTATGTCTTTTTTGTCGTGGATTCGAAACATGAAAAATATGAATGCATCCAGAATGTCATTCACGCGCAAAACTATGTGTCGGAATTTGCCCTGCATGATTACCCCATCACGGACGCGGATATTTCCTCACGGGGACCGAAGGCATGGGACGACATGCTCAATACCATCAATATCTGCAAATTCAATATCGGTTCCGGTGCGATCGGCATTGTCACCCACTCTTTTTATGAAGCATTAAATCATGCGGCGCATCGGAACCTGTATGGTAAAAACGTTACGGATTTCCCACACGTCAAGCGGCTGTTTGTAGACTCCTTCTGTCGTCTGGGGGCCATGAAGCTGTTCGGCCTTAGAGCCACGGATTACATGCGTGCTGCTTCGGAAAACGACAAACGTTATCTCCTGTTTAACCCGATCATGAAAATGAAAGTCGCCATCCAGGGTGAAGTCGTCCATGAGCTGCTCTGGGATATTATTGCAGCCAAAGGCTTTGAAAAAGACAATTACTTCAGCCAGGCAGTTGTTGAACTCAAAGGGTTCCCGAAACTGGAAGGCACCCGTCATGTCAACATGGCCCTTATTGCCAAGCTGATCCCCAGCTATATGTTCAACCCCAAGGATTTTGCGGAAATACCGAGACTCAACGGAAATGAA
>JAHECJ010000464.1 GCA_024641805.1 Desulfococcus sp. | reverse complement strand
ATTCCGGTGCTGATTGTCTCGGCTGCGAGTCACGGGAACGAAAACGGACTGCAAGAAATATGGATGGCCCTGACTGCAATTTCCGCTTTTTTCGGGCATCTGTTTCCTGTTTATTTGAAATTTAAAACCGGTGGCAAAGGCGTGGCAACAGCTGCGGGATGCTTTGCGGTCATTTCACCGATGGCGCTGGCAATCTCAGTTGCCGTCTTTTTTGTTGCCGCGCGACTTTCAAACCGTGTATCCGTTGGTTCACTGGCTGCGGCAGTGACACTTTCCATCAGCGTTTTCTGGCTGAATCCGTCGCCAGCCATCATCGGATGTGCGCTGGTTATCTCCCTGGCCGTCATTGCCCGGCATAAAGACAATATCAAACGATTAATCGCCGGAACGGAGCCTGGGTTCAGAAGGGATTAGGTTAACAGGTTTGAAGGTATAAGACCGAAAGGAAAAAAGGAAGAGGATAGTCATATAACACCCCTAAAGTGACTCAGGACCTGATGGTAAAAAAAAGCCCCAAGCTCAAGGCGTGCAAAGCCAGAGGAACGAGGCGCACGAATAGTCATTGAGTGACGAAGGCTGCAGCACAACGCCGAAATTGAGCTTTTTACGAAGCCATCCTATATCAGGGCCCACAGGCCGGCCAAAAGCCCCGCCAGAATAAAATGACTTTCCATCAGAAACCCCTGGCGGAGCCCGGAAGGGATCCCGCCATGTTCATAGGCGGATAAAAACATCAGCATGGCCAGCGGGCAAATGCAGAGCAGATATCCGAGTGTCGAAACAACTCCAATGGCACTGGCAATACACAGCGCAACCATCATTATCGCTGCCAGATTTTTCAAGAGCCCCATGGTCTTTTTTTCACCCAGCAGAATGGGAATGGTCTCCTTTCCCACAATGCGGCTTCCCTGCATATCAAGTATGTCAAAAAAAGCCGTCCGCACAAACACAAGACTCACCGTCCACAAAAAAACAAGCGCGGTAATCAGCCTCACCTGGCCGAACCCGTCAAGAGCCGGAACAATCGTTGTCACGATTCCCCAGGCCAGGGCCACCAGTACGGTTTTGGATCCCGGGATATCCCTGATTTTCGGCTTCAACCCGCCGGCAATACCCTGAGGCTTCAGGCTGATGGTATATACAATCCCCATAAAGCTCATGCACAACAGGAGCAGCAGAAACAACGGCCCCATCATATAGGCCGTCAGCAAACCGCCCAGGCCGAATAAACCGGTTAAAGCGGAAAGAAAATTCTTGTTCTGTTGATAAAAATTGGCCCGGTCCGGGTCATTGTATCGATCGGATGTAATATCAATCAGGTTATTGAATGTATGCATGCACAGCAGGTATAAAACCGCCATCAATATGCTCGAGAGTGCCGGATCAACCCCCTGAAGCATTGACGCTGCATATGTCAGGCATCCGGCACCCGCTGCCAGATAGATATTTGAAAGAAGAAGATTCCTGTGGATAAAAAACCGCCAGCGCCGGAAGCATCTCTTGTTGTACATCATACGATTTTCAAGTTCGCGGTAAACGCGCTTGATAATCCAGTTTGGGGTTGATGCACCCGCGGTAATGGCAATATGACTCGGGTTCCCCAACTGACTGACATCCAGTTCCGCTTCGGTTTCAATATGAACAGCCGTTTTCCCGGCATCCCTTGCGATATCAAACAGGCGTTTTGTATTTCCGCTCTCATACCCGCCGACGACAACCACCGCATCGACTTTTTCCGCCAGGTTCTTGACATCTGTCTGCCGGCTTTCGGTGGAGTCACAGATGGTATTAAATACTTGATAATTCGGATAATAGGCTTCGGCCCACTCGGTGACTTCTTCAAAGAAGGTCTTATTCTGGGTGGTCTGGGCAACAATAATCGCTTTTTCAAATTCCGGCAATGCGTGCAGGGCGTCCATATTTTCCGCCACATGCCCGTTACCACCGGCATAGCCCAGCAAACCGATCACTTCCGGATGCGCGCGGTCACCGACAATAATCACCGCATACCCCTGCCTTGAATGCCTGGCAATAATCGATTGTACCTTGATGACCTTGGGGCAGGTGGCATCAATGACGTTAAAGCCGGCATTTCGCAATTTTTCCCGATCTTCGGGGGGCACACCGTGAGCCCTGATCAGAACGGTGCCGGACCCGTTTTCCGGGATCTCCTTAATAACGGATATGCCTTTTTCCTCAAGGATATTCAACACCTGGGGATTATGGATAAGGGGCCCATAAGTACAAATCGGCTCATTTGTCCGGTTGGAAGCATCCAAAGCCAACTCAACCGCCCGGCGGACCCCCATGCAAAAACCCGCTGTTTTGGCAACGGTAATTTTCATTTACGATTTCTTTAAATACACCCGATGATCAACCAGCGACAGCGAATGAATCGTTCCTTTGACAAACTTCTGCTCTCCGAAAATGTTAATCAGTTTATAGCCGCCGTCTTCGGGTTCGACACTGTCCACCGCTTCCATGATCAATTCCTGTTTATCCCCGTCAATTATATAGGCACTGGCTTCACACATTTTCACAATTCCTTATATTTCAATATTCTTTAAATGTTTTTCAATCAGCTCATCGATCAGGTGCGGCAGCGGGATGTCCGATGTACCGACGATCTCCATATTTTCCTGGGATAACGGCAGCAGAATTTTTTTCGCCGGACTCGATGCCACGGCTTCTGCCATTTTCGGGGTCACTTCCCCCATCATTGAGTTTGCCATCACGATCCCGATCGGCCCGATGATCAGGTCCATCTTTGGGACGCTGCAAACAATGGCATTTTCACCCGATGCCCCGCGATTGGCCTTGGCTTTCAGCATCTGTGAAGTCGCGATGGCATTGGTCCCCAGTGCGCTGATATCGAGCGACTCGCCAAACCGGTCCCTTAGTTTTTTAATGATGGTGGCGCCGATACCGCCACCCTGCCCGTCAATAACACAAAATTTCATCATTATAATTTTTTCAGACGTTTCCTATTCAACCGCTCTTTTTTCGGCAGCCTTTTGGAAGGGCCTTTTTTTCTGGTTGTCGGCACCCACCCGTCATCGCCCCCTGATCCGGAAGGAATTCCTTTTAAATCCATAAATGCGGCCATCTCCATTTTTTCTTCAAACTCAATGGCGCTGATCGTGGCAGCTCCCTGTGCAGCTGAAAAATCCGCTACTTCCCGATCGGAACTCACCACAAGGGCTTTTTGCTTCTCACCGGCGGCG
>JAHECJ010000018.1:4603-12090 GCA_024641805.1 Desulfococcus sp. | reverse complement strand
CCGGCATACGCAATATTCAGCGGCTGTCGGATGGAAAGGACCCATGGGACCTCCCTGAGCCACGAACATGCCACCAATTCAGTGGTTCCGTCTTTACCGATTTCCGTCACACCGGAACCGCTTAACACAGGAGGGAGAAAGTGACTCTGCCCCAGAGGCACTCCCTGTGCGGGGTCAACCACCTGATATTCACCCTTCTTGTTGGTCAAGGCGATATCCACGCCTTTTCCCCTGCCGATAGACCGCAGAAAAAGATAGAACTTATCCGGATCCAGCGTCGCCCGCATTACGTAAATCTCATTATCCACCCGCTGCTTGACGGCGATGGTGAAATGGGGTTTGTTGCGAAATCCCATATAGATATCGCTGACATAGTAATTCGATGCTTGACTCATCAGCGACTTGAACCACAATTCATTGCTGTAATCCTGACCATGCAGATACGGAAACGGACCTGTATATCCGATCTGGTTCCCGGTTTTGTCCAGAAAACCGACGTCGATAAAAGCACTGCTGGTTTCCATCAGGTTCTGGAAATGTGTGTTCATTTGATCCTGGGATGGATTTAAATTAAAACCGGTGCCATGGAATAAGTTGAAAATATTCACGACACGTTCCTGCAAAAACAGATCAATGGTATTTGTGAGGCTTTCCGCCAGATAAATCAGGTGAAGCTTTCCGCTTTTTTTCAAAGACAGGTCAAACTGGACATGGAAATAAACGGATAGAATGATCAACGGAACCAGAAACGCAATGAACATCGACGCCATGAGCCTTTTTTCCAGCCGCCGAAAATATTTCTTTGTTTCCTCGCTCGTGTGCCGGTTGATGCTGATTCCGCCTACGGAAACTGTTCTTACGCCTTCTGTTTTTTGCGACCGATTCACACAACCACCCTGCGCTTTAAAAAAAATCCGGTTCCGATCCTCATGACTGTCCCGTTTTGAAACATCGCCTTAGTATTTTCCGATAACCTCTGAAATGCTGTGCAGCAGATCATGCAAATCCTCGCTTTTTTCGATAAAATCATCTGCTTTCTGTACTGCCTGATGATTTTCATATTCCGAAAGATGAGTGTAAATGATATGGGGAACCGGCGGGACGAGATTCTGAATTCTCACCAGTGCATTGATTCCGATACTGACCGGCAAATCGAGCTCCATAACCAGAAGATCCGGAGGATTCGCTGCATTCAGCAGATCAAAAACTTCCTTGCTGCTGCCGGCCTCGACAGTTTGATATCCCGCTGCCGCCAGCTCCCGTGTTAAAAAGGACCGGACAAAAGGATTTGGATCCGCAATCAAAATTGTTAACTCTTTACCCATTTTCTGGTCTCCCTGGATTATTAAAACTAACCCTATTTGAGCAAACACTGTGCCAACACCAAAGCGATCAAACATCAACCAATTGAAATTAAATTAAATAATTTTATTTTAAAGCGGAAATACCCTTAAAGGCGGACTTCGGAATGCCAATATTTTTTACAGGATGTAAAAAAAGAAATGATTGTCAGGTGTTTGATTGGATAAAGAAATAATAGATTTAAAGGCGAATCGCGATGAAGATGTATTTTTGGGGGAATGGATTTCGGAGGATGGATATCATGAAGGTGGATTACGCTCTGCGAATCCACCCCGATTCATGCACCGCTATTTCACGACGGAATTTTACAATTCGGTTTCATCTGATTTTTTGACTGAGGTTTCAAAAATCAAGTTGTATTTTTCAATTTTGGATTGAAGGGTGGGCCGGGACAAACCAAGCATTTTTGCCGCGCGGCTTCGGTTGCCTTCGGTCAGGCTCAGAGCTTCACCGATGACAATACTCCCGAAGCGGTCCATCAGATTCTGGAAAGCGTCATTTTGGACCTCGGTTGTCAGTATTTCCCGGACCCATTGCCGCGCCGCCTTTTCAATGGATCCCTCGGAAATAACAACTTTCTTTTCTTCCGAACCGGATATGGCTTGGGACACTTCAGTCGCCTGTATGGGATACCCGCTGCTGAATATCAGGGCTTTTTTAATGGAATTCCCCAGCTCGCGGACATTGCCCGGCCAGGCGTAGGTCTCCACCATCTGTTTGGCTTCATTCGTTATTCCGGGATTGTCGATATTCATCTCCTTTGAAAACAGCGACAGGAAATATTCGCACAATAAGGGAATATCTCCCCGGCGATCCTTTAATCGCGGCAGGTTGACGCTGACCACTTTCAACCGGTAATACAGATCTTCCCTGAAACGTTCTTCCTCGATTAACCGCTCCAGATTTCGATTGGTAGCCGCTAGAATCCGGACATCCACGGATATCGGATGCGCCCCGCCAAGCCTTTCGATACTCCTTTCCTGGATCAGCCGAAGTATCTTGGCCTGGATCGACATGGGCATGTCACCGATTTCATCCAGAAAAATGGTGCCGCCATTCGCCTGTTCGATTTTACCCACGCGCCGGTTGGATGCGCCGGTAAACGCGCCTTTTTCATAACCGAACAATTCGCTTTCAAGCAAAGTTTCCGGAATGGCCACACAATTGATTACCAGAAATGCCTTATCCGCCCGCCGGCTGTGCTGATAGATGGCCCTTGCAACCAGCTCCTTTCCTGTTCCTGACTCCCCGCGGATCAGAACCGTGGCATCTGTCGGCGCAACGCGTCCGATGGATTTATATACTTCCTGCATGACCTCACTCCGGCCGATAATCGCATCAGGGACAGTGGTATCCGGTCCGACATTCATTTCAACCCGTGAACGCATAAGCCGTCCGGCTTCGAGGGCGGCTTTGATCAATTTTAATACCGCCGGGATATCAAAGGGTTTCAGAATATAATCAAAAGCGCCGAGTTTCGTTGCTTCAATGGCTGTATCCGTGGTGCCGAAAGCGGTCATGATAATGACCGGCAGGGTGGAATCAATTTTCCTGACCTCCCCAAACGATTCCAGTCCGTTCATCCCCGGAAGCCTGACATCCATGATCATCAGGTCGGGCACATGCTGTTTAACAGCCGCCACCCCGGCCTCCCCGGTGGGTGCTGTTTGAATGTCATATCCTTCTTCCTTCAACAGTTTGGCAAAACTGATTCTCAATTGATCATCGTCATCGACGACTAAAATAGAACTCATAGCTTATATCTCCTCTGATGCGGGAAAAGTGATCACAATCGTTGTTCCCTGCCCCTCTTTCGATTGCAGCTCCAGTGTTCCGCCGTGCTCTTTAATTATCCGTACCGCTATAAACAGGCCCAGGCCGGTGCCTTCCGGCTTTGTGGTTTCAAACGGCTCGAGAACCCTTTTCCGAACTTCCTCGCTCATTCCTGGTCCGTTGTCTTTAACCTTTACAAGAACCGCCCGGCCGATATTTTCCGCCAGGGCTTCTTCTTCCGAGATCATAATCTCGCCCCCGTTTTCCATGGCCTCGCAGGCATTGACAATCAGGTTGACGAACACTTCTTTGAGCAGTTCCGGGTCTCCGTCAATGTGTGGCAGGCGGGTGCTCTGTTTGCGAACCACCGACACCGCATCTAGCTCCAGGCGATAGCAAAGCAAATCGACCGTCATATCAATAACTTTTGATACTTCAATCCGTTGTTTTTTCAATTTATGCGGTTTGGAAAATTCCAGAAAATTGCGTACAATATTATCCAGCCGGCGCATCTCTTCCGACACCACCTCAAAATCTTCCTGCTGAAATTGCGTTAATTCAAGATTCCGTTTCAAGGAAAACAGCCGCATACTAATGGATGTCATGGGATTCCGGATGCTGTGCGCCACCTCGGTTGCCAGCTTGCCCACCAATGCCATTTTTTCTGAATTCATCAACAATTCCTGGCTTTGTTCCAGTTCCGACCGGGTCCGGTCGATATCCTCCATCAATCCTTGAACATGAGTGCTTAACACCCGGACCTCATCGCCGGATGTCAAGGTTTCATCTTTCGTGGCGGTTTTACGGGACAACCGTCGGATGGGTATCAGTATCTGTGTAACCATGAAAAATGCCAGGAGAACTCCCAATACGAGCGAAGCGGCGATCAAAAAAACCGCAACAGCTGAAATCCGCTTGAGCCTGAGATGCCCGGTCGCCTGGACTTTTTTGATGTTTAATTCAGTGGCATGTATATACTGGAGGCAAAGATCATTTAATTCGGAAAAATTTTTCCGGACCGCCCAATGAAGCACCTCCCCTTTCTTCCGATCACCGGATTGATATAATTCAATGACCTGGTCTTTGTCTTTAACATATTTCTCATATTTTGAGCGAATTTGATCCAGCATTGCAATGTGTACCGGCTTATGATCTATTTCATAGGCCTGCTCCAGCCATTTGACAAACTCCCTGCGATGAACGGCAAGCTCATTGAGCCACTTGGCATCGCCATCCAGAAAATAATAAGTGACAAATCCCTTCTGATTGGCAAGTTCCGTTTCGATTGCCCGGGAGGCCTGCAAAGCAGCCATGTCTTCATAAATAACCTGGTTCAGCATTTTGTTAAATTGATCGGCATACCATATGGAAGTCACTCCCATGCCGAATGTCGTGCTTAGCAATAAAAACATATTAATAAAAATCCGGCTTGAAAATCCCAGTCTAATCCACCATTTCATCGTGAAACCCGCTCCTTATATTTTAGTATCATGTATAGTTTCAAACAGAGACCGTTAAAAACAATGACCCGTCGATTCAAATGATGACAAGTTCAGTGATTCATAAAACAACAGCGATCTTCCGGTAATTGCAAAAAGCGACGCAAAGCTATAAGTATATCTTATTGACAGAATATACAATATCTGTTTTGATAAAAAATCAAACATAACTGCTTGAATATTTGATTGGTTTTCTTATTTCAAATCAACCGTTCACACGATAAATAAATCACCTGCAAACAAATGACAACTGAACGAACCGACAAAAGCGAAATCTCCTGCGCAAAAAATCTGATTCACAGCAGTCAGGTCATGACCCTTGCCACCGCAAGCGCAAACAATCCATGGGCAGCCCCGGTATATTATGTTGTTTGCGGTTCCGGATTATATTTTTTTTCCAGCCCGGAATCCAGACATATTGAAGAAGCCCTTGCTTCCGGACAGGCGGCGTGCGCTATTTATGCAGAAACCACTTCCTGGCAGAACCTGATGGGTCTTCAGATGACCGGAAAAATCCTTATTGTTTCCGGCGGCGTGGAATCGTCCAAAGCCATCCTTGCGTATGTTACAAAATTTCCGTTCGTCAAAACGTTTTTTTCAAATATAAAGAGCATAGACTTAAATGATTTTTCAAGCAAATTACACGCAAAACTATACGTCTTTAAGCCGGAACTGATTTATTTTATGATAAATTCGGTTAAATTCGGATGCCGTGAAAAAATCGACAAGGATGCTTTATTCCTATGATATATACATGCACAAAGGACCTGCTTGACGATCTTGACCGTCACGGGCATCTGGCCCGCATCAGTCAGGAAGTTGATCCGGACCTTGAGATGGCGGAAATTCAGCGCCGGGTCTATGCCGCCGGGGGACCTGCCATATTTTTTGAAAAAGTAAAGGGGACCCCTTTCCCGGCCGCATCCAACATCTTCGGGACTTTGGATCGGGCAAAATTTATCTTCAGAAACACGCTGAGTCGAATCAAACATCTGATTGAACTGAATGCTGATCCATTTCAAATTCTTAAATCCCCCGCCAGATACCTGCGCCTGCCCGTCGCCCTTTGGCACATGCTGCCGAAAAAAGTTTCATCCGGACCGGTGTTCGAAAACACCACTACCATCGACCAATTGCCCGGCATCAAGTGCTGGCCGGAGGACGGCGGGCCCTTTATTCTGCTGCCCCAGGTCTACACCGAAGACCAACGCAGACCCGGCATCATGCGGTCCAATCTCGGAATGTACCGGATTCAATTATCCGGCAACGCCTATCAGACCAACCGGGAAATCGGACTTCATTACCAGATCCGCCGGGACATCGGCGGACACCATGCGGCGGCTATTGAAAGGAATCAGCCCCTGCGTGTGAGCATCTTTGTTGGCGGCCCGCCTTCCCATGCGTTTTCCGCGGTCATGCCCCTTCCCGAAGGAATGCCCGAAGTGACATTTGCCGGCGGACTGGCCGGCCGCAGATTCCGATATATGAAAAAAAACGGGTTTACCCTTTCAGCAGACGCTGATTTTTGCATCTCCGGAACCGTGATTCCCGGCGAGACTAAACCAGAAGGCCCGTTTGGGGATCATCTGGGCTATTACAGCCTGGCGCATCCGTTTCCGGTGATTCATGTGGATAAAGTGTATCACCGCGCCAATGCGGTGTGGCCGTTCACGGTGGTGGGCCGGCCTCCCCAGGAGGATACGGTTTTCGGTCAGCTCATCCATGAAATCACCGGGCCCATGGTCCCTAAATCGGTTCCAGGGGTTGAGGCGATTCATGCCGTGGATGCCGCCGGGGTGCATCCTCTGCTGCTCGCCATCGGCCGAGAAAGATACATTCCTTATGATCGTATCAAACCCCGGGAACTGCTTAAAATTTCAAACGCGCTGCTGGGATTCGGCGCCTGCGCACTTGCCAAATACCTTTTCATTACGGCCTATGAAGACAATCCCGGCTTAAATATCAATGAAGTCAATTCTTATTTCCGGCATGTTCTGGAACGCGTGGACTGGAAAACAGACCTTCATTTCCAGACCGAAACCACCATCGACACACTGGATTATTCCGGTACCGGGTTCAATGAAGGCTCCAAGGTCATCATTGCGGCGGCCGGCCCGCCCAAAAGACCGCTGATGAGTTCAATTCCTGAGAAATTGTCCCTGCCGAAGGGGTTTGCAAATCCGCATATTGCCATGCCCGGGGTTCTTGTCATCCAGGCGCCGGTGTTTTCCGATATTGATTCCGCAGAGGCAGATATAAAGACCTTGATTCAACAATTGAATATTCTTGACAAAAAGAATGAATTCCCGCTGGTCGTGCTGGCAGATGACGCCGAATTTACGACAAGGACGATGAATAATTTTCTATGGACCACCTTTACCCGATCCAATCCGTCCCACGATATTTACGGCATCAACAGTTTTACACGATTTAAACACTGGGGATGTGAGCCGCCGCTGATTATTGATGCGCGTCTCAAGCCGCACCATTCACCGCCGCTTGTCGAGGATCCAAAAATAACGTCCCGGGTCAATGAACTGGGAAAAAAAGGGGGGCCGTTGCATGGCATTATCTGAAAAAAAGGCAGGGCCGGAATACACCGGACCTGCCCCCAAAAAAGAGAAAATATCAAAAACGCTCGCCTGTTGATTTTTACTTTACTGTGTCAAGCAGTTTCGTCAAGAATAATTTACCGGCCCCTAATTCTGGGTCCTATGTTAAAAATCATTAGACTGTTATATCAAAAAAACATAATATTAACGGCATAGATCAGATAAAAATCTTTTGTTTTAAATATTGTTACATAAAGAGGAGTATGCAATGGCAATAGTTAAATGGGATCCCTGGGCAACG
>JAHECJ010000018.1:0-4593 GCA_024641805.1 Desulfococcus sp. | reverse complement strand
GTGTGACTGGCGGCCGCCCGTCGACACTTATGAAGAGGGGAGCACCATTGTCATTACCATCGAACTTCCCGGCGTCAAAAAAGAAAATGTATCGATTGATGTCAAGAATAATATCATCACCATCAGCGGAGAACGCACGCTCGAAGAAAACACCCATGATAAAAAATATTTTCGGCGGGAACGGTGCCACGGAAAATTTTTCCGGGCGTTTACACTGCCGGATGCCGTCGATCCGAACGGGATTGAAGCTTCTTTCAAAGAAGGCATACTCAAAATAGTGATTCACGGAACTGAAGAAACCCAGACACGAAAAGTTGAAATTGAATAAAAATAACCGACGGCATTAATTCCCTGATTGCTGAAATTGTAATCGCGGAAATACCTTTTCTTTTCCGGGTTGAGTCTTTCCGCAGCCGGATTCTTTGGCTGTTCTCCGGATTATCTGAATGTTGCATTCCGGAAATAATTCTTTTAATTTCTGCACAGCTTGGTTGTCATGCGTTAACCTGTCGGAAAGGACAACGATTGTATGCATATTACGACCCCCTTCTATAACAGATGGCTAAGGGCGCAGAAACCCGGTGGAACAAAAATGGGCGCACAGATATTCCACTCATCGTTGGCGCACGGCTGGACGATCCACACTGCTCCCCGAGAACGCCAGCTTCGCTTCCAATGACGTAAATGATCAAAAGATGAATCACTGGAATCCCTGAGCAACGGAGCTCCTTTTATCCACGAAATTATTCGACAATTTCCAAAATCGCTCTTTTTCTTACCTTGGCTGACGCGGCGCCTAATATCAATCGCATCGCCTGGGCAGTATTGCCCATCTTCCCGATCACTTTTCCCAAATCCGACTTGGCAACCTTTAGCTCAATAACAGAGGAATGTTGTCCTTCTATTTCTAAAACATTTACCTGTGTCGGATCATCAACCAGTGCCTGGGCAATGTACTTAATCAGCTCTTTCATCGCATCTTTTCCTTTATTCTATCGGGTTATCGAAAGACTGGAATAGAAATGGGCCTGCTGTGCATTCCGCTTTTCTAACCGGTTCCTTTATGAAAAGAAATATATCCGGAACGTCGTGTGTATGGAATTGTAGCTCCGGATCACGACTGGACCTTTATTGAAAGTGAGTTCTGCCACAGGCCATGAATGTTGCAATAGGATACAGCAAACAGAACACCCGATTTCCGTATTTTCATTTTCACTGCGGCGCTCGGATCCGCGTATACGTTTCCTTTATTTGGCCCATCAACGCATTCTCCGTGGGCAGTAAACTCAAAATTGCCGACCTCATAGCTGAACTTATCGCCTTCCGGCTTAAAATATAATTTAATCCACCGGATATGGTGCTCCGTTGTGTTCGGGTGGGCGATTTCCTTGCCCACTGTTACCGTTACAGCAAAAGGCGTGTCCGCAACTGCCGTGTCCTTGCATTCGATAACCGGCACGTGCTTTTCGCTTTTCCAATCCGCTGATTGATATAATTCTCCGAAACTTGGCATGCCAATTTCTCCCTTTTTTTTGATAGTGTTTGTAAGTTATTTTCAGCTTCAACCTTTGATTCGAAAATGACTCATAACAGTCTGCAATCATAATGATATATCATTTAATATTTACACCAGTTTTTTTGCAACATCCAGTACCGCCGTATAATCCGGCTGTTCAGTAATTTCGCGAACAAGTTGGATATGGCGTATGATCCTGTCTTTATCCAAAACAAAAACCGCCCGTGCGAGCAATCTCAGTTCTTTAATCAACACTCCGTATGCCTGACCAAATGAGGCGGTCTTATAATCGGAAAGAGTTACCACCCGATCGACGCCGGCGGCACCGCACCATCTTTTCTGTGCAAACGGGAGATCCATGCTGATGGTTAATATCTTGATATTTTTGTTCAGGTGCTCGGCTTCCATGTTAAACCGACGGGTTTCCATGTCACATACCGATGTGTCAAGGGAAGGCACCGCAGACAGGATCAGAACTTTTTCTGAAAAATTCTTCAGACATGCGGGTTTCAGATTATTATCGATGACTTCAAAATCCGGGGCCCGATCCCCAATTTTCAGTTTATTTCCCGAGAGGTTCATTGACTTGCCATTCATCGTAACCTCATCATCTCTTTCTGACATATTCACCCTCCTTTAAAATAATTGGCCAATCCGTATTATGAAATATCTCGCATTCGGCGGGAAAAAGTAAATGGGATAAAGTATGTAATTGAAGGGGAAAAAATGTGTATTGATTAGATGGGCTCTTGGAAAAACTTGTCCGGGCAGGGATTATTTTTTCTGCGCATAAACTGAAAGGATCGTTAAAAACGATTGCGCCGGTCCATACGGCGTTAGACCTGGCGCAAAAGGCTTATTTATAGGAATACCCTCTACCGCCTCGCCGAATTTTACATTGTCCTTCCTGTGCGCATAATGTTCTTAAAACCCTGATAGCGGCAGCTAAAACCTCTGATCGGATACCAGTCCCTTTTCGATGGCATAAGCAGTCAATGACGACACATTATGGAGATCAAGTTTTTCCATCAGGTTGGATCGATGCTTGTTGACGGTCTTGACACTGATAAACAGAATATCTGCGATTTCGGCGCTCTTATATCCTTCGGCGATCAATTTGAGAATTTCTTTTTCACGCTGTGTGATTGTTTCCCATGTGGAGACGGATTTGATGGCTTTTTTTTCTTCCAGATATCCTGCCAACACTTTCGCCGATACCTCCCCGCTCATATAAGTCTTGCCGGACAGAATCATTTTCATCGCATTTAAAACCTCATCAAAACGGGCGTCTTTAAGGCAATACCCGTCCGCACCCGCTTGAAAGGAGGTCAGGATGTATTCCTCATCACGGTGAATCGTTAATACAAGTACTTTGGTTTGCGGGGACTGTTTCTTGATCTCTTTGATCGCGGAAATACCATTCATTTTCGGCATTGACAGGTCCAGAAGAATGATATCCGGCAGGCATTCGGCAACGCAGCGAATGGCTTCAATGCCGTCTGTCGCTTCTCCGATCACTTTAAATTCACCGCTCTGGCTTAACAAGGAACGCAACCCATCCCTGAGAATCGTATGATCTTCTGCAATTACAGCGGTTTTTTTCATATCCTGGTTTCCCCGTTTGCAAAAAACAATTATATCTTTACCGGGTCGTTTCTGGATTCCCCATTACAGGGAACATAATTTTGAATCAGCATTTTCACGATATTCACCCATTCGCTGAAATGGGCCGGTTTGGTAAAAAATAAATCCGCTCCCATTTCCTGGCTGAAGACAATATCCTTTTCTTCGTGAGACGTGGTGAATATAATGATCGGGATATGCTGCAAGGATTGAATCGACCGGATTTCTTTTAAGGCCTGTCGGCCGTCTTTACCGGGCATGTTCAGATCCATCAGAATCAAAGACGGCAGCCTGCTTCCGTTCAGCAAAAGATCCATGAGCTTGATCCCATCCTCAACGCAAAGCACCATGGCTTTGGATGCGACTTCTTCAAAGGCTTCTTTTGCCAGCATGCAGTCATCGGCGTCATCATCGGCCATAACGACAATTGGCGTCTTCTGGCTCATCAATCAAGCTTCCTTCTTCTTTTGGGAAGCGTCACAATAAAAGTGGACCCGTTGCCCGGATGGCTTCTGGCCGTAATTCCCCCGCCGTGGTTTTCGACAATTCGGCGGCATATTGCAAGACCGATGCCCGACCCCTGGTATAAACCGCCTTTACCGTGCAGTCTTTGAAACGGCTGGAAAATCTTGTCCAGATACAATTCATCAAAACCGATGCCATTGTCCTTCACCTGGATTTCATAAAACCCTTTTAATGCTGATGTTGCTTCATATACACTGATGACGGGTTTCCAATCGCCCCGGTATTTCAATGCGTTTCCGATCAGATTCTGAAAAAGCTGCCTCATCTGGCTCTTGTCGGCGGTGACATCCGGAAGCGCTCCAATGTCGATAATTCCCTGGGTGTCTTCAATCAGAACCTGAAGATCCCTTACTGCAGCATCCACCGGCTCCTTTAAATTAAACCGGATAAAAGGGTCCGGTTTTGTTGCCAGCCGCGAATAAATCAACAGATCCTGGATCAGGATCCGCATCCTTCCGGACGCTTTGTCCATTCGTGTCAGGTAATCCCTGGCCTTTTCATCCGAAAGATTTGGCAGGGATTTCAACCGGTCCGCAAAGGTCTGGATCTTGCGAAGGGGTTCCTGCAAATCATGGGAAGCCACGTAGGCAAAATCCCCTAAGGCTTTGTTGCTTCGCTCAAGCGCAGCGTTTGCTTTGTTCAGCTCGGCGGTGCGTTCTTCCACCCGGGTTTCCAGCTCATCCTGGTAGTTTTGGAGTGCCTCTATGAGACGTATCCGCTCCATGGCCGTGGCAATCTGGTGTGTCACCGTCCTCATCAGCGCCAGATCATCAGGAGAAAATGAGGTCCGTGTTTTGGTTCCGAACGACAGCGTGCCGATGATTCGTCCCTGGACAATCATCGGATGGCTGGCATATGCCTGAATTCCAAAGGATTTGATCCGCTCTGTCCGGTGGTCAGCGGTGGTGAATATGTTTTCCGCGATAACG
>JAHECJ010000463.1 GCA_024641805.1 Desulfococcus sp. | reverse complement strand
TCAGGAATCAGCCAAATGCAATCCACGGAATCCCAGCATTCACCAAGCAAAAACGGAATGTCTTTTTTGGAACTGACTGTTAAAGGAACCAGATTCACATCCAGCGCCGATGCCGCTGCTGAGGCTTTTGCAAAAAAATCGCTGTTGTAGGCGGGATCATAGAAAATACCGATCCGGTGGGCTGAGGGAAACGCCTGCCGGATCACATGGAGCTGTTCGGCAGGAGGAATATTTAAAGAAATGCCGGTTGCGGATTCAATGTTGCCGATCACTTTTTCTGGATTTAAGATAATCGAATAAACCCTTGGAAACGCCGCGACCTGAATATCTTCCCATACAAAAGCGGTTGCTTCGGGACCGATCGCCGCCACCAGAGCCACATCGTTTTCGTCGGCAAAACGGTTTGCCAGTTCGGCGCGTGCCTTTCCGGTATAGCGATCCAGCATAATAACCTCCACATCCGCATCGATTAATGTATCCAGCTGATCACGGAGGCCGTCCACTACTTCAACGTAGGGCCTGATATTTTTTGAAACGAAAACAACAATCTGATAAGGCGCAGCTTCTGTTTCAGCTCCCTGGCAATGGCCTGGAAAAAAGGCGCCCCAAACAATCACGCATATGATTACTGAATTGAAAAGCCATTTATTTGTTTTGCTAAAATATTTCATCGAGAAAGATGAGTTTTACCATAGGGGCCCTGGCTGATTTTCGGCCTGAAGCATTAATCGGAATGCAGCGACAGGGCATGTAATTTATTTGTAAACTCCCGGGTCACCGCATCCACATCATCCGACGTTGCAATAACATACGGAGAAATCAATATGATCAATTCGGTCTTTGAAACAGAGTCCTTTGTGGAACCGAACAAAAAATTCAACACCGGAATATTCGTAAACCACGGGGTGCCGGACACCCCGCCCGATTTTGTCTCCCGGATCAGACCGCCGATAACAATGGTCTGACCGCTCTGGACGGTCAACGTCGTGATGGTGCTTCGCTTAAAGAAAGACGGGTAGTCCTGCCCGCCGACAGCAACATTGGAGGCCTGTTCACTGATTTCCTGATCAATATCCATGGTCACCAGGCCGTGTTCATTGATATTCGGCGTCACGGAAAGCATAATACCGGTGTCTCTATATTCAATATTGGTCTCCAGCAAGGGGTTGTCCCCGGTTGTATACTGATATTGAGAACTCGCCACCGGGATTTCCTGGGAAATATCGATACTGGCCGGCATGCTGTTTGATGCCAGAACTGTCGGGTTGGACAGAATATTCACCTTGTTTTCGGTTGCCAGTGCCGACAGGGCTGCAGTCCACCGATCCGGGTTTCCGATGGTAAAATTCAACCCCGCATCCCCCATTGTGGCCGTCAGCAGACTGGTGCTCAAATTCGCATTCCCCTTATTATAAGTCCATTCCACCCCCATGGCGGTTGATTCGTCCAGTGTGATTTCAGCAATCGTGACCTCGATCAATACCTGGCGGGGCATGATATCCAGTTGTGTTAACAGATTTTTGATAATCGCATAATCGGCAGGTGCGGCTTCGATGATCAGTGAATTTCTGGAGTCATCAGAGGTGATATTGATTTCTCCCCGCAATGTGCCGGACCCCACGGAGACATCCGCTCCCACCACTGCCGGGGCCATCGGTGTCGTTTCTGTCTTCTTTGCCTGACTCTCGGCCTTTTCCTCTTTGGCTTCCTTTCCCAGGGGATTCCTGAACATCGCAGGAACCTCTTCCCCCTTCTTCTTTTCCTTGACCTCCTTTTTCCCGGTAAAGACCTTGCTTAAAATATCGGAAATATCCCCCGCGCGTCCGTTCTTGAGCGGATAAACATAAATTCCGGGTTCCGTGCTCTGACTCGGGACATCATATTCCTTGAGAAAAGCCTCAATTTCATCAAACACCTTTGGGTTCGAACTCACTACCAGCAGTGTATTCAAACGCGTAATCGGAATAAAGTTGACATCCGCTTTAACCGCATCCCCATACGACACAATCAGCTTATCCATGATTTCGACAATTGAGTCCACATCACCATAGGCCAAAGGATAAAAACGGTGATTCACCCTTTCAAACACATCGGTGTCAAAAACTTTGACCAGTCGAAGGACCTTGGAAATATTGTCCGCTTTGTCGACCACCACGATAATGTTCCTGCTTTCCTGGGTGACGATGGTGCCGTCCGGGGAAATAAACGGTGTCAGGATCTTTCCCATTTCCTGGGCGGAAACGGATTCCAGGGGGATCACCTGAATAATCACCCGTTCCCCTTCCGGCATGAGGGCATCCCGTCCCATCCGGGCCATAATCGGCAACCTGGCCACATCTTTCAATGGAACAATTTTATAAATATTATTATCCTTGACCGCCGTGACCCCGTTGATTTCAAGCATCTGGTAAAAAACCGGAAAAAGATCTTCCCGTTTCAATTCTCCGGCCGTGTGAATCGTTACTTTCCCGCTCACGCCTTTATCGAGTATATAATTAATCTTCAGAAGGTCGGCAAGAGTACGAACCACTTCGGAAAGCTCCGCGTTATCAAAATTAAAAACAAGTTTGCCGCTCGGCACAGATTCTGCCGGCAACGCAGTGGCGGTTGAATTGTCGATCTTACCCTGACTGGAGGTTTCCGAAACAATCGGTTCTTCCGGCACTACCGACGGATTTTCTGAGCCGGAAGCAGTGCCTTCCTGACCATTTGCAATCACTTCCGGTTCCGATTTGTTTTCATCCGCACCAACATTGGCCGGGGAAATACTTTTGACGCTGGCCGGAGGCTTCATTTTCCGGGGCGCTTTGGTTGCACCGCCGTCAGCAGATGCTGCGTGAACCGGTTGAAAATGTCCGGAAAATCCAATGCCAATCAAAAAAATCACGCAAATTAAACCAATAAAAAATAGTTTGGAATTTTGAGTTTTCACGATTATTTTCTCTTTCTTTTTATTTGGCCAAGCGGTGTATCAATAAGTTCATACTTCCCATCTGCCGATATGGTAACCTTTTCAGTCATTTTGTTTGTTTTCCCTTCCGCTTCCTTGGGTTTTTCCCCTGTCGTAATCACATTCGGCTGACTACCTTCCTTGCTCTGTGCGGCAGGTTTCCCGCTGAGTTTTGAGGCTTTGTCCGGATCATAGAGAAGCACCCGATAACTGTTTGCCCCGTCAACGAGGAGAATTTCATCCTGCCGGATATTCTGGACCTTCAAATTCCCGATT
>JAHECJ010000462.1 GCA_024641805.1 Desulfococcus sp. | reverse complement strand
ATTAATATAGCATTTTTTATTTTAATGCAATGTTTTTTGCCGAATTTTGATTATAATTGACAGGTTGTACGCGCGGGAAGGTCGATGAATAAATCCATCAAGGCGCGTTTGACTATTTATTAACTAAATTCAATTCTGAAAGTGTGCGTAAGATTTTGTAACGATATTTTACATCAATCAACTCATGAGATTTTTTGATCAATTGTCTTTCCCGGATATCCGTTTTGATAGGTGAGGAATCAGAGGAATTTGTCGGGAATTTTGATTGTCGAAGCATTCCCGCGAGGGCAGACAGATTGCTTTTAAATTCGGATTGATTTAGAAATACGGCACCTTGAAGATACTGGAAAAGCCGAAGTTCTTTTTCGTTGAGAAAAAGCGTTAAACAATATACGTTACGGTGTCATTAATTAACCCCTTTGCTCAGGAATCATTTTTCAAAATAGAAATGACTTCAACCCGGATAAAAGTTTAAGTGAATGAAAGAAATGAAAATAGTTTTAGTCAATCTATCCAGTACAATGTCTTCAGATGGTTCTCGTCTTATCTCTGCTCTTTTAAAACAATCTGGATATTCTGTTACAAATATTTTTCTGGCAAGATCAAATCCCTTTAATTATGAAAATAGCGAATTGATTTTGCTGGATCCGATCCTTGAAGAAACACAGCTTGTATTGATCGGCGTATACAGCAGTTATGTTTTAAGAGCGATTGATATAACAAAATATGTTAAAAAGACTTTCCCTGAAATAAAAGTTGTCTGGGGGGGGCCGCATTGTATCGCCGCACCCGAAATGGCTTTAGAGTATGCTGATGGGGTTTGTTTTTCCGAAGGAGATGAAGTCATAATCGATTTTGTAGATAAAATGGCAGGGAATGAAGAATATATTGATATTCCGAATATGGCGTTTAAAAAAGGGGATAAAATTATAGTTAATAAGGTATTGCCGCCATTTAAAGAATTGGACAGCCTGCCATATTATGATTATGATTTTAAGAATGCGTATCTTCTGGATAAGCATCTCGTCCCTTTAAACAAAGAGATAATAAAAGAAAGATTCGGTTATTATCCTTTTTATGTCCCGACATTTTATTTTTTATCATCAAGGGGCTGCCCGAATAAATGCACATATTGTAACAATGCACGGTACGTCTCGATGTTCGGGAAAAATTCCATTCGGTTCCATTCGGTTGACCGCGTTATTAGCGAGCTCGCGGCTTCTTTAGAAAAATTTGATTTTTTTAAATACATATATATTGGCGATGATGATTTTTTTATGAGGCCCCTTGATCAGATAGAAGATTTTTCAAAACAGTATAAAGAAAAAATTAAGATACCCTTTGGTGTTGCCCTCAGTCCGAATACGTATAATTCAAAAAAAATGAGACTGCTTGTTGAAGCCGGCCTGCGGTTTATACAAATGGGCGTTCAGACAGGAAGCCAGCGGGTGCTGGATGATGTTTTTAAAAGAAATACGAATACAGAAAAAACATTTGCGGTTATCCGGGAACTCACTGAATTTAAAAAAACAGATGACATTGATCTTCTGCTGGATTTTATCATCGATAATCCCTATGAAACACGTGAAGATGTTTTCCTGACGTATAAATCGCTCCTTGAGCTTCCCCTTCATGTGATTGTGAATATATTTTATCTGACTTTTTTCCCCGGAACACCATTATATGACCAGGCTGTCAAAGACGGTTATACAGAACCATTCGGGAGTAAAACGTCGAGGCTTAGATTTTTTACAAGGCAGGGGGTGAAGGTTCGGTATCAAAAAAATTATGAAATGTTTCTCATCCTTTTTATAAAAAAATTCAGGCTTCATTGTATTGATCATCAGTTTCGGTATCGAAAATTGATACCGCTGGCTGTTTTTCGATTTTTAGGGTTAAAGCCGTTACGGGCAATGGCCTCTCTGCTGCCGGAATCCTTTTTTATGTTTTTATTTAAAAAATTGGATTAAATACGGAGTGTTGTCTGTAAATTAAGATTGGCAGGAATGGCGTTGGGCAGGAAAAGGCATCCCTGTAATGTAAAAGCATAATCATTTTAATAAAAAAGTCCGGAACAGAAATATTTTCTGTTCCGGACTTTTTTGCGTTAACTGGAATTATTCTAAAAATTTAATTTTTGAAATCACGCCGGCATGATCCGACGGCCACAGCATCGCACCCTCCGGCGCTCCGGGATAGGTGTTGGGAACCATATCAATCTCTTCTTTACCGACAACCGTTGCGGAGACTTTGTCAAGAGTAAGGGTGTCCGGAGCCAGCCAGATGATATCGATTCGTGAGGTAAGCTCGGCATCCGGATCACTGACATATTCGTCAAAGCCGCTGGTGTATCCTTCATCATATTTGCTTTGCAGCAGCCAGGTATCAAGGTAGCCGGCGTTTACAGCCTGCATGTAAGGAGGCGTATAGGGTATCCACCCGTATCCGGGAACGTAGCCATAGGCCGGTTCATCATCCGGAGAGCTGTTCCAGTCGGCAATCAATAAAGTCGGTTTGGGATCAAGAAAATTAATGTAGGCTACTGTACCCAACAGTTCCTGCATCTGCCATGACTGGAATACCCTGAAAACACTTCCTGGCAAACTGGCAACTTCCAGATGGGTGTTGACGACGCGGCAGGTTGTGCCAGAAACATCCACATCAACAGCAAGATAGCCGCGGGAGAACGAGACAGGTATGCCTGCGAGATCCAATACCAGCTGGGCCTGGTAATTGCCGTTAAGCACTTCAACCGCATCATGGCCTTTCCGAACCAGGATAACATCATGGTCTACCAGGCGTATGTCAGAAAGATATGTGGGAGAACTTGGGTTGATCATGGGCACTTCGATGTCCGCATTGGTGACTGTAAATGCAGTATATTCCATTCCGCGTGCTTTCAATGCGGCATCAAGAACCGTGTAAAAGTCTATGACAAGGTCGTTCGCTTTAACCGGATTGCCAGCCATAAAATCGCCGGGCGTCTGGATGTAATAGGTTGATACTTCCTGCAGACCAACCACCTGTGGCTTATATCGGGCGATTTCGTCGGCTATCGCTTCCGCACGCGCCGGGAAGTTGGTATACATGGCTGTCTGGAAAACTTCCGCCACCACATATGGAATGGTGCTGGGATCGGTCTGTGCAGCCTCAACTACTTTGAAAATATCCGCGCCCAGGTAAAGATTGCGTGTCATCGCATTGATTTTGGGGCCTGCCGCAAATGCCGA
>JAHECJ010000461.1 GCA_024641805.1 Desulfococcus sp. | reverse complement strand
CAAGTTAATTACTTTTCCAAACAAAAAAACGGGCGGTAACAAAAAAACGCCGAAACCGATTCCCGCAATTTTGGTTTGCTCTTGATCTAAAAAATTATTAGTTGATAATATAGACGGCAAACCGCCCCGAGGCCATTGATATCATCAGCAAAGGAGAATGGTTTATGGAACCGACACATGAACACCCGGATGAACCGACCCAGCAGGACATGGAAAATCAATTAAAACAGGTTTTTGAAAAAATACCCGATGAAATTACGATTTACCTGTTTGCCCAACCCGGCAAGAATGATATTTTCGCTGATACGACCCGACAGGCCATGCGGTTTTTCAGGCAGATGTCCCATAAAATTGTTTTTCGAGAATTCAAGCTCGATCATGAGCTCGCTAAAAAATATAATATTCAAAATTCCCCGACGATTCTCATTGACCCGGAACATTATCATATCCGATGGCTTGGCGCCCCGGTCGGCGAAGAAGGCCGGATTTTCGTGGAAGCCCTGATCTTTGTCGGGTTCAAAAAAACCGGAATTGGGCAGCAGTCCCTCAAAGTACTCAACCAGATTAAAGACCGACGTGACATCAAGCTGTTTGTCAGCCCGTCATGTCCCTATTGTCCGCAGCAGGCGATGAACGCCCTGAAAGCGGCCGTTGAAAAACCCGATCTGATTTCCCTTGAAATCATTGACATCCAGGCCAACCCGGAAATTGCCAGAGAGTATGATGCCCAGTCGGTTCCCCAAACTTTTGCCAATGAGGTTCTGATTGCCCTTGGAGCCCAGCAGGAAGAATTATTCATGCTGTCATTGCAGAAAATGGAACAGCAGACCCTTTTTATCCCGGACAATGACGCGGAAGAAATCGAAACAGACCTGGTGATTGTAGGCGGCGGACCGGCAGGATTGTCCGCGGGGATCTACGCCGCCCGAAGCGGACTGAAGACGGTGGTGCTGGAACGAAACATCCTCGGCGGACAGGTCGCCACCACCCCGGTGGTGGAAAACTATCCGGGATTGACGCAGATCGGCGGGAAACAGCTGGTTGACATTTTGGTCAGCCATGCACTCCAGTATATTCAGATTTTTCAAGGGGAGGAGGTCATGACGGTCTCCAAAGACCATCCCATGACCATCTCCACCAACAAACGCCGTTTCATTTCCAAGGCCATGCTGCTGGCCACCGGTGCGACATACAAACACCTTGATGTTCCGGGCGAGTCCCGATTGTCCGGGCGGGGCGTCAGCTACTGCAGTACCTGCGACGGGCCTCTATTCGCTGGTCGAAACGTATTGATGATCGGCGGCGGAGACAGCGCAGTCACGGAAGCCCTGCACCTGAAAAATATCGGAGTGGATGTCACGATCATCCACTGGACCGATAAACTGGATGCCCAGGAAGCACTTGCCAAACAATTGACCAGCACCGGTATTCCCGTTATCTACGATACCACCGTCAAAGAAATCCTTGGGGATAAATCCGTTGAAGCGGTTACGCTGCTTAACCGCCGGACCGGCAAAACAAAAAATATGAAAACCGAAGGCGTGTTTATCGCCATCGGATATCTTCCGTCCGTGGACCTGGCGGACAAACTCGGCGTGGAAAAAACACCGGAAGGATTTATCAAACAAGAGAACTACCGAACCAATGTTCCGGGAGTTTATGCCGCCGGAGATGTTGTCGGCGGATTTAACCAGATCGTGACCGCGGCCGGACATGGGTCCGAAGCAGCGCTCACTATTTTCCGGGACTTGTTGAACTATAAAACCGATTGATATCAAATAGTTTTTATCTTATCTATTAAAACCGATCAGACCGGCAACTTGAAAAAGTTGCCGGTTTTTTTATGACCTTTCTTGCCAGACCGGGTTTGATGTTTATATTTAAGACAGGTTAAACAAAACCTCACGAACAACACATAATATGGAGGTGCGTTATGAACTTCACCGAAAAAGAACACAACTATATTGAAAGCGATGCGGAAAGAGAAGCCGGGCATATTGACACACGGGAACAAAACGGCACATGTGGGAAATTGGGGTGTGACTTGAATATTCTGGATGTATCCGTTGCCGGATAATTAAATATACAAATTACAAATATAATACCTTTCAGCCGGAAGCAGATTTTACTGTTTCCGGCTTTTTATATTTTCAATTAAAGCCAAGCCCGCCAATGCCGCAGGGATTTTAAAATGGGACGAAGCTGGTTAAGTTCAATGCATAATTTTCTTTTTAACTCTGTTCAAAGATAAGCAGCGATTACAAATTAATCTAAAATCCCTGTTGCTTCTCAAGATATATGTTTATATAAATTCATCTCTGAAACAGGTTAAAGAATCTCCGGGCCTGTTTGTCCCTGCGCATTAAAAGATTCACAAACGAAAACAAGGCATTGGCATGGTGTTTAAAAGACATCAAATCAACAAACGGGTAATCGACGATCTAAAAAGCCGGTCCACTATCGGCATGTATTTTTATTTACTCGTCACCATTGCCGTTCTAACGGTAGATGGATTTTATAAAAAGCATGTTTCCTTTTCGATCTTTTTCCTGACCGCCATGCTCATTATCGCTGTCTTCCGTATTGCCCATCATTACCTGTTCGATAAAATTAATAAAATCCCTTCACGACTGAACTATACTATTTTTTTCACCAGCGTTTACGCCACATCTTTGACCTGGGGAGTGGGATTTGCATATTTTATGATTCAACCCGGCGAACTGTCTTCAAAGATCATTATGCTCGCCAGCACTGTCGGTCTCAATTCCGGCGGTGTTGTCGCCTTTATTCCGTCATGGCGAACTTCTGCTTTGTATAGCGTATTCATGCTGTCGCCTGCTGCCGTAGCGATGTCTTACTATGGAATTTATTTATCCCTCGTTGCCCTGATTATACTGTTCATCATATATATGGCTATGATCGCCTTGCGAGGAAACCGGGAATACTGGGATGCTCTGGAGAATGAACATCTTCTCAAGCTCAAATCCCAGGAAATCGAGAAAATCAGCCGGGTGGATGTGTTAACGGGTTTGTACAACCGGCGGTACTTTGATGAAATTTTCAATATTCAATGGAAGGCAGCCGCCCGGGGAAACACGCTGCTTACGATTATCATCGCGGATATCGACCATTTCAAGCCGATCAATGACACCTATGGCCATCTTGCAGGAGATGCGTATCTGAAAAAAATCGCGGACATTTTTTCCGGCATCTTCCAGCGGGATACGGATTTCGCCG
>JAHECJ010000460.1 GCA_024641805.1 Desulfococcus sp. | reverse complement strand
GCGGAGCCTGATTTATTACGGCGGTTATGTTCAGGATATGGAAGCACTTGCCGCGGACCCGGCGGAAAAAGAAAAATATGAAGATCTGACCGCCGTCCTGACTCCCATCATCAAGGGATATATCACGGATAAAGCGCTGGAAGTAACCAGTCATGCCGTTCAGGTTTACGGCGGCTATGGCTACATTAAAGAATATCCGGTGGAGCAGTTAATGCGGGACTGCCGTATTTTCATGATCTATGAAGGGACCAACGGTATTCAGGCCATGGATCTCCTGGGGCGTAAACTGGGAATGAAAAAGGGAAAACCGTTTATTGATTTTCTGGGGCTTATGCAGAAAACCATTGCCGACGCAAAAAGGATCCCCTCACTTAATCATCTTACGGGAAATTTTGAAACCGCTGTGAACCGGTTAAGCGAAACCGCCTTGTATCTCGCCAAAACCGCCATGTCAGACAAAATATTAAATGCGTTTGCGTTTGCCCATCCCTTTCTGGAGGTTACCGGGGATGTAACGTTTGCCTGGATGCATCTCTGGAGATCCACCATTGCCATGGAAAAGCTCATCAAGCTTGCAGGCAGCGATGACCCCGCAGAAATCCGGGCCAAAGCGGAGAAAAATAAGGATGCTGCATTCTATTACGGCCAGATTAAAACCGCAGAATTTTTCATCCGGTCCATTCTTCCCCTCACCATGGGCAAATTCAATGCCATCGCTGAAACCAACGGCGCGGCGATTGACATGCTGGATGCATCATTCGGCAACTAACTGAAAAATCATTTATATTTTACATTCAAGAGGGTAATGCCGAATAGATTTCGGCATTACCCTTTACTTTGCAGACATGAATGATATGATGCAGAAAAGTTCAAAATAGCGTCTCTGGAAACCTGTCTGTATGTTAAGTATTCGAAAAATAAGCGCCGCCGGTCTGACTTACCGCCACTTTGCCCGCTACCGGCAAATCATCGCCATATTATTCAAATACGGCTTCGAAGATGTTCTGGGCGCGTTTAAGATCGATAAAACCATCGAAAAAGGTCTTAAACTGATTTCCCGGAAACGACGGGAACTGATGAAGAAGTATTCCCGGCCGGAACGCGTTCGAATGGCATTTGAAGATCTCGGGCCCACGTTCATCAAACTGGGTCAGGCGCTTTCCATGCGTCCTGATTTTGTCTCAATTGAATTTATCAAAGAGTTGTCTAAACTTCAGGACATGGTGCCCCCCTGTGATTTTCCTGAAATAAAAGAAATCATTGAATCCGAGTTTAATCTGAGTCTTGATGAACTATTTGATTTTTTTGATGCCACTCCGATCGCCTCCGCGTCCATCGGCCAGGTGTACAAGGCCCGGTTAAAGGACGGTTGCGAAGTGGCGGTCAAAGTCCAGCGCCCCGACCTGGACAAACTGATCGCCGTTGACCTGGGGATTATGTACCACCTTGCGTCTCTGATTGAAAACAATATCACGGAAATTTCTTTTATACGGCCGGTCAAAATTGTTGAGGAATTTACCCGAATTATTGCCAAGGAACTCGATTATAAAATAGAAGCCAATCATCTGGAGCGATTTGCCCTGAATTTCACAAATGATCCCACGATCCATATTCCCAAGGTCTATCGAACGCTGACCTCAAAAAGGGTGCTGACCATGGAATATATATACGGCACCAAGGTCTCGGATATTAAGGCCCTGGAGCAGGCGGGGATTGATAAAAAAGAGATTACCCGCTGCGGAGCCAATCTCCTTTTAAGGCAGATTTTTGATCATGGTTTTTTTCATGCAGACCCTCACTCGGGAAATATATTTATCCTGGCAAACAATGTCATCGGCATGCTGGATTTCGGACAGGTCGGCGCGGTGGACCAGCAGTCCAAGGAGGATTTTGTTGATTTAATTGACAGTGTTGTTCATCAAAATTCATTCAAGGCAACGCGTCAGCTGCTTAGAATCACATACTGGGACACAAAGCCGGACACCCGGCGCCTGGAAAAGGAAGTTGCTGATTTTATTGGAAACCATTTGCATAAAACCTTAAAAGACCTGAACATCAGCCACCTGCTTCAGGATCTTCTCCACATGGTTTCTCGCTTTAACTTAAGAATTCCTCCGGATATTTTTTTAATGATGAAGGCCCTGGGAACCATTGAAGGAATTGCCCGGCAGCTTGACCCGGAGTTTGACATGATCGAACAGGCCACCCCCTTCATCAAACAAATCAAAATCGAACGGGTTGCCCCCCAGCGCCTGAGTGATGATATTTATGCCCTGACCGGAGAATTTATTCAATTTTTCAAACATTTCCCCACGGACATGATAGAAATATCACGTCTGATCAAGGAGCAAAAGCTGTCCTTAAAAATTGACTCCAAAAGCCTGGAGTCAATCCGGTCCGCAAATGATAAAACAGGCAATCGAATTTCAATTTCAATCATCATCGCCGCACTGATCGTCGGCTCCGCCATCGTCATCATTGCCGGAACACCGCCATTGGTGTTCGGTATGTCCTTTTTAGGATTTGCGGGGATTGCGGTATCCGCTGTTATGGGTCTTTGGTTTTTTTTCGCTGTTATGCGGAATGGGCGATTGTGAAACCAGATAAAAACCCGAAGAAAAAAATGCTTGCAGCAGCATCTGAAGTTTTTCAATCACCGTAGACTGATATAACATATTGAAATAAAAAAATATCACCATATAAAAATACTCCGAACTCACAAACCGCAATTTTGAAATATTCATTTTATGATCATTTCAATCTGAAGATTAACAAAACCGGTTTTACTTCAATTTTTTTTCTCTTCGAATATTTTTTTGGCCTTCCGTTTTTTTCTCGCTTGACATATATGTTGTATTTTTAATATATGTATCTACTAAATGTATGGCATTTAATTAATCTTTAAATTTTCCGAATCGAGCCAATGAATCACAATGAAGATCCACCGGTTAAATTAAAAGGAGTTGGCGACAGCCTGTGGGTTTCCGTGAATCCTACCCTGCCGGTTGACCAGTTAAAAAAAGAATTAATCAAGCCCTTTGAACGTCTCAAGCACCTGGCGATTAACGCCAGAATCATCATTGATACGGGCCGGGATGATCACGAAAGCGATGATCAATTAATTGAAACACTGGGCAGCTATTTAAAAACAGAATTCCAGGTCGGTCATGTCACCAAACCCACTCCCCCGAAGCGCTCGGTGAACAAAAATAGAATTCGGCAGCAGGACGTTGGAAAT
>JAHECJ010000459.1 GCA_024641805.1 Desulfococcus sp. | reverse complement strand
CCGATGGCCTGGTGCAGCGGTACATTGCACCATACCATAAACGGCACGGAAAGCGTGCCGCCGCCGATGCCCACCAGACTGGATACCAGCCCGATGATGTTGCCCACCCCGAACATTCCGGTTCGTTCGGGCAGCTGCCGTCCGGGCTTCGGCTTTTTTCCGGTCAGCATCTGCATCCCCACATAGTATAAGAATACCACAAAAAAACCTTTGAGGATCGGGGTGGAAAGTTCCGCTGCCACACAGGTTCCCAGGAATGTACCCGTAAAAATGCCCGCTACAATCCGCCGAACCACCATCCATTTGACCGCGCCGCGGCGGTGATGAGACCAGAAACTGGAAACCGCCGTAAACATGATGCTGGCCATGGACGTGCCCAGGGCCAGGTGCATGATGGCCTCATCAGGGATTCCCTGTCGGGTGAGACAAAACACCAGCATCGGGACGATCACCAGCCCGCCGCCGATTCCCAAAAGGCCTGCCAGAATGCCGGCCACTGCGCCGACCGCGGAATACATTGTTAAGACAGAAAACATTTTTGCCTCTTTAAATCGATTTTGAAAATTGGTCAGCCAATATCAATCCCGTCGTTCTCTGTCAAGGCCCGGATAATCAATTGTCTGTTTTGATTTATGAAATTGCTGAATGTTTATATTTTCAGAAAGATAAGATTTAATGGCAGTAAAAAGGTTTTGAATTTTTTCCGATTCAGGCAGAGATTCCTGAATCATATCCAGATAGTGTCTTGATTTGACGGCAGATAAGGTCACACCAAAATTGACGTCAAAAATCCAGCCAACCTGAAGAAGTTTAAAATCATTCAGGTTTTTTATATGCCTGAAATCAATGATCTGCCGGCTCATCAAAGCCTGATAAATCTGGTCTGAAAATCCCGGGGTGTCCGGAAGATCCAGTTCGATCGCCATATTCCTCGGTCCGGTTTTTTGACGATAGTAATCCGTGACAACTCTCCAGATATCGAGCTTATCTGCGTCGCGCAGCAATTTTGCATGAAACAGACATTTTTCAGTTTCATTTTCAGGCAAAGCCGCACGATTATGGTAAGTGATGAGGCGGAGAATGAGGTTTTGGATTGATTCATCAAATATCTTTAAAACCTTGTTTTCTTCTAATATTTCGACTCCCAGAAGGGCATGATTGACCGATTTCTCATCAACAAACGTCTGATAACGGGCATATTGCTCAAATCGGCCGATATCATGAAAAAGAGCCGATATTTCGGCTAAATGCAATTCATCAGCGTTTAACTCAAGAAATTTTCCGATCAGTAAAATTTCATTGCAGACCCGAATAGTATGGTTTTCTTTAAGTATGGAATTTCTATTTAATTCATTATTGCCGTGCTTGAAATTTTGGACGTAGCTGAAAAACCATTTCTTTATTTCATCAACATGCCCAACAGATATTTGTATCATGTTACATGTTTCCATCATGGTCTGATGTTTTCATCATTTCTTTAAAATTTAATTATGGAAAAATATCAATATCCAGGCAAGCAGAACAATTCGAGAAGACATGCTCAGGGCTGTTGTGAGGCCGCAGATGGCTGATCCGTTTTTAACCCCGAATATGGCGATATAGCGGGGGAGGGTGCGCCTAAGCCGAGTAACGGGAATCATCAGAACGCCGCCGGCCATCAGCGCGACTATGGCCTGAAACTGATTGACCGACTGTTCCGTCAAAAGATTGGACATGTAGGTAATCCCGACCGTCGGACTCAAAATATAGGCGCTGACCGGTCCGACTACAGCCGGCGGGAGATGAAAGAGGGATGTCATGGGACGGATCAGTTTTTCAAATGCCAGCATCATGCCGGAATTCATTAAAAGCTGAACGATCAGGGTCACCGCGGCCAGCAGGATGATCATTCTGGAAAACATTTTTTTGCGCAGGTTCCAGGCATCCGTTAGAATCTGCACGAAGGATCGTCTGATACAGTCCGGATCCGTGGGATCGCATTCCAGCGAATCAAATGCATCCGGCTGGCCATGCTTTTTTTGGATTTTTATGCGACCGTAAGCGATAACAAAGCCGAGCTTGATCAGGCCGGCCATCCAGAATGCCGCAATATAAATCATGCAAAGTTGAGAGCCGAGAAGGGGGAGAACAACGGGCAGCTGGAATGTCAGCGTTTCCTTGAAATGAAATGGGACGGTGTTGAGCACGCCGGTGATCATTAGTTCCCGATCCGTCAATTTCCCATCCTGATAAAACTGAGCCGCCATGGTGTGGGCGGCAATCATGGAACCGATCCCTGTCAGAAACGTGAGGGCGCTTTCGGAAGGGAGATTGGCAAGTTTGGCGACTGGTTTGCCAAGAGGTCGGAGGTACTTCATCAGCCCCAGCTGCATGAGTATTTCAACTCCGAACAGAGAGATAAACATCACGGATCCCATTTTAAAAACAAGACCGGCAGTAAATTCAATGGAAGAGAGAAGAATATTCATAAAGATCTGTCTGGATATTCGCTGGCGCTTGTTTGAAAGATAACGGCGATAATGTCAGCAAGACGGAGGGTATGCCGCCGGATATCGGCATCGTTTTTGCCGGGATATCGTGCATAGCTGATCATAATGCCGTTTAAAGCGGAAAAGAGAGCATGGGCAGTCAGACGGGAATTGCTTTGAATGCCTGCTGAAAGAATGGCTTTTTCCATCCGGTTCATCAGTGCTTTCATGATTTCATCCAGTTTTGGAGTGGCATAGGGAGACAGCTCTCCGCCCAGCATAAAATGGCTCATCATCTGGTAAAAGGTCATATTGTCGTTTAAGTAGGTAATATAAAATTCACAAAGCTGTTTCAGACTGGGGGCGTTTTTGAGGTTCATGGCGTCCAGCATGCGTGTAATTTCCGCGGCGCTGTTTAAAAACACATCCAGAAACAGCTCTGTGAGGTTTGGATAATAGTTATAAATGGTACCGACGCTGACGCCTGCATGCCTGGCGATTTCACGGACAGTGACGCTTCTGAAATCCTTGACGGCAAAGAGCTCAAGTGCGGCGTCAAGGATGATTTTTCGCCGGGAGTCCCGTTCGATTTGTTTTAAATCCTCAAGTTTCATGTTGGTCAAGAATTTTCTCCGGGTTGTGTTTTTTTGAAAGTACTGATCATACAGACAGACACCTGAATGTCCATCATTAAAATCAGGGATTCTTAATTTTTCCGGTAAAAACATCCAGCATGTCTTCGTCGGTAAAACAGCGTTCGGTAACGTCCG
>JAHECJ010000458.1 GCA_024641805.1 Desulfococcus sp. | reverse complement strand
CGGCTGGATGATTTCACAACCCGTTCGGGGTTTGTTATTTCACCGGTCGTGATCTGGGGAGGCACCGCGGCAGAACTAAGGCCTAACCCCGATGAAGTGGAATCCATTCACCGAATCCCTGTCCGGGAGTTTCTGCGCAAAGATGCCCCCATCCTTTATGAAAATAATGAGAGTCCGAATCCCATATTGCTCATGCCGGTTGGAAACAGCTGGATCGCCGCCCCTACGGCGGCAATCATTTTTCAGTTCCGGGAGGTCGCCGTTTATGGGAAAAATACCCGCGTGGCACATTTTGAACAGCCGTATTTCGCCTGGAATTGATGATGAATCCCAGATTATCGATTGCGTATTTTATTACCTCCCATGGGTTCGGTCATGCCTCCAGGGCCTCGGCGGTGATGAATGCCGTATATGACCGGTGGCCGTTTGTTCATTTTGAAATTTATACCCTTACACCGGAATGGTTTTTTAAGAACTCCCTGAAGGCGCCGTTTGCTTATCATGCCGAACAAACGGATGTCGGGTTGGTCCAAATTTCTTCGCTGCATTTTAATCTGGATAAAACATTTGACGCTCTCGAAAAATTCCTGCCCTTTGGTCAAAATCTTCTGGACGCACTGGCGGAACAACTTCATTTTTCGGATTGTCAGTGGATAATCAGTGATATTTCACCGCTGGGGATAGCTGTTGGTGAGCATGCGGGAATTACGTCCGTGTTGGTTGAGAATTTTACATGGGACTGGATTTATGAGGCCTATCTGCCGGCTGATCAGCGATTCCGAAAATATATCGATTTGCTGTCGGATTTATACGGCAAAGCAGGGCACCGAATTCAGGCACAACCGGTATGCAGCCACAGGCGTGCGCAACTGTGCACACCCCCGATTTCACGGAAACCCCTAACCGATGCACGTATAGTCCGTGAAAAACTTGGAATTAATGAGCGTGATCAAATGGTATTAATTACCATGGGCGGCATTTTGGAGACATTGCCGTTTACCGGTCAGCTGGCAGGCTTTGACGAACATATTTGTTTTGTGGTCCCTGGCACGGCATCGAAGCTGCCGAGTGGCGGAAAGAAACACCATAATATCATTTTTCTCCCGCAAAACTCCACATTTTATCATCCTGATCTCGTGAATGCTGCGGACGCCGTGGTCGGAAAGGTTGGTTACAGCACGTTAGCGGAAATCTATCATGCCGGGGTTCCCTATGGATTTATCACCCGTTCGGATTTCAGGGAATCTTCTGTTTTTGAATCCTATATTCAATCGAATATGGCAGGAATCCGGATTGATGAAAAAGATTTTATCAGCGGCGAATGGTTGAAACAGCTCTCCGGTTTGCTGGCATTGCCGAAGCCATCAATCAGCGAACCGAACGGCGCGGGTTCAGCCGCAGAATATATATGCAATCACCTGGCATGCGAAAAGCAAATCCTGGAAGTCGTGGATAAGCAGGGCTGCGTGATCGGCGCGGCGCCGAGGAAATGCGTGCATGGCAATAATCAGCTGCTTCATCGCGTGGTTCATGTGCTGGTATTTGACAAATACCACCGCCTGCTCCTGCAAAAGAGATCTCTAAACAAGCGTGTGGCGCCAGGTCGGTGGGATACGTCTGTCGGCGGGCACGTGGACTGCTGTGAACCTGTCGAGAAAGCCATGTTCAGGGAGATGGAAGAAGAGTTGGGAATCCGTCCCCTGGCCCCCCGGTTCATTTATCAGTACATTCATTCCAATGACTTTGAGTCAGAACTCGTTTTTACCTATACCTGCCGTTATGACGGAAAGATCACATATAATCATGAAGAAATCGATTCAGTGAGATTCTGGGAAATGAAAGAAATCATAGATCACCTGGGCAAGGGCATCCTGAGTGATAATTTTGAAGATGAGTTTAAACGCTATCAACGGTGGGTGGAAAATAATACGTCGGCAAACTTGAAAAAATCAAAGTAATATATTATGAAATAAGTGTTTTATCCAAAAGAGACAACCGGCGCCTGAAATAACAATATTTTTAGAATCAGGTTTCGCAAAGGGCTATAATTATCGGGGAGTACACCTATGTTTAATTTTTTACCCGCACCATTGCTGGGAGTTGTTTCAGCACTGTTGTTTGTGACCAATACCGCGTTTTTCTTTTCTCTCATGGTGCCGTTTATTTTATTGAAGGTATTTATTCCCAATGCGGAAATACGCCATCATCTGACCCGGGTTGTCATGTTTTTTGGAACCGCATGGATTGATGGTAACACGGTGATCCAGAAGATTACCCGGCGTATCAAATGGGATATCCAGGGCCTGGACGATAATTTTAGCCTGGGATCCTCTTACCTGGTTGTCAGCAATCATCGTTCGTGGACGGACATATTTGTGCTTCAGCACATTTTTAATCATCGAATCCGTTTTTTGAAGTTTTTCCTGAAAAAAGAACTCATGTGGGTGCCGGTTTTAGGTGTGGCTTGGTGGGCGCTGGACTATCCTTTTATGAAACGTTATACCCGCCAATTCCTGGAGAAACATCCGGAACTCAAGGGAAAAGACATGGAGACCACACGGAAATACTGCGCCAAGTTCAAAAAGTCCCCTGTGACGGTGCTGAATTTTTTGGAAGGCACCCGCTTCAATTACCAGAAACATGAAAAACAGGAGTCTCCTTTCCGGCATCTCCTGCTGCCAAAAGCCGGGGGCGTGGCCATTGTCCTTTCGAGTATGGGCGAATATCTCTCCAAAATAGTCGATGTTACCATCGTGTATCCTGAAAATGAGCCTCCCATGCCGTTTTGGGATTTTCTGAAAGGCAAAATACCCACGATTGCGGTGCGCATCAGAACGATGAACATTCCCGAAGCGTTTTTAGGGAAAAATTATGAAGAAGATGAAGCGTTCAAGAGGGAATTCCAGAAATGGATCAACCAGCTGTGGGTTGAAAAAGACGAGATCATTGAGACTGTATTCGAATCGTATCATGCGGGCCCGGCTAAAAAGCGGTAGACTTTTTTAACCAGGAAATGCATAAAGCCCGCCGTCAAAAAATGAATATGTCACAGAGCATTAGGCAGGATCTCAATTTGGAACCAAAGGGACAGAGTTGGCCGCTTTCGGGGAGGTGGCCAGTCTCAGGGAGAGGGGATAAGGTAAACTTGAATGCTCATTTTGACGGCGGCTTATGCACAATCTATAAATAACCTTTTTTGCGGTTTCGGGCGCTACTCTTTTAGGGATCAGGGAGTCTGCTGTTTT
>JAHECJ010000457.1 GCA_024641805.1 Desulfococcus sp. | reverse complement strand
CATCCGCATCCGTCACATGGATGGTCCCCCCCCATTGCGATAAGACGCCTTTGCCGATTTGAACCCCTTTGACACTCGTAATATCTGGAAGGATCAGGGTTGGGGGCTGCGGGATGACGTCCTGTGAAGGGGCGCCAAGCTGCGCGGAGGTTGAAGATTTGGATGTGGTGCAGGCTTCCTTTGAATAAGCGGAGGCTTCGTTGGCATCCAGGGCCCGTACCCGGTAGCAATAAGTCTGAGGGGGGCCCAAAAGTTTGTGCGTAAACGTCGTTACATTGGTTCCCACTGTTCCAATCCTGCCAAACGAACCGCCATGGGTTTTTTGCTCGATTTCAAAGGCGGTTTCATTATTGGAATTATCCTTCCACTGGAGAATATTTTTATCCACCCACTGGGCAGCCAGCTTGAGATCTGAAGGCGGATTCGGTTTTTGTGGTTTTAATGTTACAGCGGTTGCCGGGTTTGAATATTTGTCTGTCCCGGCAGCTTTGACCCGATAAGTATATTGTTTGTAAGGCGCCAGTTGATCATCATTATATTCGCTGCTATTTGCAGGCAGGGATGCAATCTGCAAATAGAAAACACCCTGGGTCATGCGTTCTATTATATATCCGCTTTCGTTATTTGCATTATCATTCCATGCCAGATGAATCTTTACACTATACACGGGAACGGCCGTGAGGTTTGACGGGGGAATAATCTCCGGTGTTTTGGCTGTTACAATATTTGAGTAGTCGGATTCAGTTGAATAATTGCCTGCTTTGACCCGGTAAGCATAGGTGACGTTATCCTTAAGCCCGGTTTGAGTGTATGCGGTTTCTCCATTGACCAGTTTTGCGATTTGAATAAAATTCTCCCCGGGTTTTCTGCATTCGACAATCAGGGTTTTGGCATATTTGGACTGATTGATCCATGCCAGACCGATTTTATCCGGACCCTGTGCAGTTGCCTCAAGATTTTTCGGCGGCAGCGGCGGGGTGGTGCATTCGGCCTTTGCGATTTGGGAAACTCCGCCCTGGCTGAAGGCCTGGATTGACATCCAATGCTGGGTTTCAGGGTAGGTGTTTACAGTATAACTTGCCGTATTTGCAGGGACCTTTATGATGCTGGCGCCGCTGACGGTCGAACGGCTGATCGCGATCTCAAACTCTTTTTCATTGTTGGAATTGTCTTTCCAGACCAGATCGAACTGATATGGGGTGATATTGATCGCTTTAAAATCTGTCGGCGCAGCGGGTGGTGTATATTGCAGCCAGGTACATCCACTTTTTTCGGAAGAAAAAGATGACTCGCCGGCAGCGTTGAAGGATTTTACACGGTAATAATAACATTCATTGGATGGGACCCCCGTATCGTTGTAATAACGCACATTGCCGATCGTGGCGATCCGGATAAAATTCGGTTCATTCTTGCGCCGCCGTTCAATATAAAACCCCTCGGGCTCATTGTCTGAAGAAGTATTACAGTCCCATGCCACTTGAAGCTGAGTGAGTGATGGGGTGTTGACCCTCAGGTTAAAGGGTTGCGGCGGTTTTCCAACACCGTGTGCTGTGGTTGCCGGGAGGATAAACAAAACTGCCAGCACAAGACATATCATGTATTGGTTTATACGTTTTTCAAGCCTTTTTCGCTGCTCCTGGCATACCATTTTGTGTCTGCCTCTTTTCAGGTTATCTTCCATCAGGCACCATATATTTTTGAATATAAATTTCTATTTTTTACACTGCCGCTGAGGATTTCCTGCGAATATTATTTAATCGTGAAAGTAATAATTTTCTTGTTGTTTGTTTCGTCTGATTCCGGGATCGCATTGGTATAGTCTTTTTTTATTTCAAATACTGCTTCAATGGTATCCCCGCTTTTTATATCATCACTCCAAACGTATTTGTCGGGAGCCAGTATGTCAGAAAAGCTGAAAGTTTGTATTTCTCCGGGATTCAATAATGCAGGAGTTGTAAAAAGGTTACTGCCCCTTAAATGTTCCCGGCTGCCATTGCTTCCGATATGGTAATACGTATAATCCGTAAAGGAAGGGCCGGATTTGCCTCTGCCAATGTTCCTGAAAGTAATAACATAATGAATTGGTTCATCTGCTGCAGGGTGGGACGGGGTCATCGTGATATTCTGAATGATCAGATCAGGCGTCACTAAGGGGATTACCGCAGCCGACGGGGTTCCGGGAAGTTGATTATTAACGCTGGATCCGGGCGGCACTTTCGGCATGGCAGAAAACGTGACATTTTTCGTGTTATTGGATTCGTTAATCTCGGAAACGGTTTTAGTCGCGTCGAGTTCAATCCGGAGGCTGTATTTCCCATCTTTCCACGTTTCCGTTGATATCGGCGGCCATGCCAGCTGGGATGTTTTTTCGGGATACAGGACCGGGCAGGTCATCGAGCCGGTCATTTTGGCCGGCGCAGGCGGGCCTCCACCGAGGGGAGTGCAGGTAAACCGGATGGTGCTGTGATCCGCTTTTGTTTTTCCATTGTTTTTGACCGTGATCCTGTAAACTCCTTCAACACCGACTTTGTTTCCAGGCAAAGGCGCATGGTCAATCCATGACGACGACTCGATGATCAGGTCCGGCGCATCTGGATCTGCTATCATTTGTGCGGGGTTTTGTTGTTTTTCCATTTGAATTTTTGGGGGCGTCTGTGTTTGTCCAACCGCCCGGATATCCTTGGCTGCTGCCGGAAAGACGCCATACAAAAGACAGCCGACCATTACCCATAGAAAAACGCGATTTTTTGTTAAAATAAATCTCATGTTGTCTCCTCTGAATGGATGTGATTTCCCAATCGGATGTTTTTGAGTGAAAATCGCAACAATAAAACAGGCCTGGTTTTTACATAAAAAAAAATATCCCCGGAGCATAAAGTTTGGGTGCCTTGTATCACATCATCTGCTGGTTGAAGGTCTTCACTACTAAGGATCGGATACCTTTTATTCAGCATCTGTATAGTGATGGGTACTTATTTCGATTACAATAAATCCCGGTTTTATTCAAACGAAAAGAAGCCTCTGAAAATCAATTCATTTAGGACGCCACAGCTAAAGGTTATCTGTGAATGGTTTCATTAAACACTATTCAATAAGTTTTATCCGGTGATATCTCGAAAAAAGATTTACACCAGCGTTGAAATGCTACAAAGTAACTTGAGTTGCAGATGCGATTATTATAATACTGAAACGATAATGAATACTTAAGCACTGCCAACTCGGCAAAGGGGAAAGAAGATCCTCCTGTC
>JAHECJ010000456.1 GCA_024641805.1 Desulfococcus sp. | reverse complement strand
ATCCCTGGTTCCTGGACTGGGGTCGGGACACGTTGATCGTCTCCCGGGGCCTTGTTGCGTCAGGTTTTATTACAGAAACCAAATCCATCCTGAAGCAGTTTGCCGAATTTGAAAGGCAAGGGACGCTTCCAAATGTGATTTACGGCGCTGACACAAAAAACCGTGACACATCGGATGCTCCGTTATGGTTTGCGGCCGCATGCCGGGACTTGGTTCTTCAGACCGGCGATCACTTTTTTCTTGACGAAAAATGCGGTGTCCGAACAATTCGGGAAGTCCTGATATCCATCATTAATTCATATATCACGGGTACCCCCAACGGGATATCGATGGACCCGCGGACCGGGCTGGTATTCAGCCCATCCCATTTTACCTGGATGGACACCAATTTCCCGGCTGCCACTCCCCGGGAAGGCTATCCCATTGAAATCCAGGCGTTATGGTACCATGCCCTGGAATTCATGTCTCAGGTGGACCATCCGGGTCACACGGACAAATGGCGGGACCTTGCCCGCCGGGTTTCCAACTCCGTCAAGGATTTATTTTATCTGGAAGAGCCGGGGTATCTGTCTGACTGCCTGTATGCATCTTCCGGCATGTCGGCCATGGATGCCGAAGCGGATGATGCGCTAAGGCCCAACCAGTTATTTGCTATAACACTGGCCGCGATTACCGATCAGCTTCTCATGGAAAATGTAATCCGCAATTGTGCCTCGCTTATCGTTCCAGGGGGAATCCGAAGCCTTGCAGATCGTCCGGTTCAAAGACCCACGCGAATCGTTTACAACGGCCATATTTTAAATGATCCCTTTCATCCCTATCGTGGCTTTTATTCCGGGGATGAAGATACGCAGCGCAAGCCGGCCTACCATAACGGGACTGTCTGGTCATGGGTTTTCCCTTCGTTTTGTGAAGCCTGGGCCATGACTTTTGGGAAACATTCAAATGACACCGCTCTGGCCTTGCTGGCAAGCAGTTCCGAGATCATGAACTACGGGAGTGCCGGCCATCTGCCGGAAATTATGGATGGTGATTATCCCCACCGCCAGAAAGGATGCGATGCCCAGGCCTGGGGCGTCAGCGAGTGGCTGCGTGTCTGGAACAAATTAACGGCTTCGTAAAAAACTTTTCAGGATGATATGTCATCAATGTATGAGAGAAGAACTTATCAATCATTTATGAAATTCTAAATGCCTGGTCTGGATGCATAGATAGACTGCGATGAAAGGCTGTTTCAAAGAAAAGTTTCCATACTATACTCTCAAAATGTGACTTTTCACAGGGCTCGCTGAATGAACCACAGGAAATTTGCCAATCTGTCAAAACAATTGACACTGACCTGTATTTCCGCCGGGCAATCAATTCGTCTCCCATACGTTGATATTTTTATATATTCGAAATAATTGCCCATTTTCAAACAATATTTTGATTGGCATGATCATGGGTTGGCATCTTTGTTGCTTTATCTTAAAGATTAAACGCTGAACTGCAGTGGAAAATTGTTTTCCAGGATTGTCTTTTCTAATTAGGGCTTTTCAGCAACATTGAACCGGATAAGCAAATCAAATACGTTCATTAAAATAATAATAAAAGAACCAATTTTTCTGAACAGGAGGGACAAACATGAGTATTAAAAAACAATTTTTAAAAACACGCCCGATTTGCAAGGTCACTTTTCGATTGTCAAAAGAAGATGCAAACAACGCCAATGACGTCCATATTGCCGGTGAATTCAATGACTGGATCAAGCCGGGGACTCCCTTGAAACGACTCAAAAACGGATCGTTCTCCATTACACTGGAACTTGAAAAAAACAACGAATACCAGTTCCGATATTTACTTGATAAACAAGTCTGGATCAATGATGCTGAAGCTGATAAATATGTTCCCAGCGGATTTATCGGCAGTGAGAATTCTGTCGTCTCTGTTTAACCGGTCATCAAAAGGAACATAGAATGAGCTATATTCAAACATTCCAAGTATATCCGAAAGTCCCTGAGGCGCTTGCCTTTGCGGAAAAAATGGTCAGAAACATGTGGTGGTCATGGAACCTGGATGCCATTGAACTTTTCCGCCGGATCGATCTCAGACTATGGAATGAATCCGGAAGAAACCCCATCCAGTTTTTCTCCCTTTTGTCGCAGGGCCAGCTTGAAAACATATCCAGGGATGACGGGTTTATGGCACATCTCCGGCGGGTTCAGACGGCGTTTGAAAAACAGGTGGAGACTCCGGCGCAGCTCTTGGAATCAGAAAGTGGAATACAGGGAACCGTGGCTTATTTTTCAATGGAATACGGAATCCACGAAAGTCTTCCCCTTTTTGCCGGTGGACTGGGCATGCTGGCCGGCGACCATCTCAAGGCAGCATCCGACAGAGGCACCCCGATAGTTGCGGTGGGGCTTTTATACCGCATGGGATATTTTCATCAATTCCTGGACCAAAACGGATGGCAGCAGGAAAATTATCCTGAAACGGATCTTTTCCACTTACCCATCCAACGGGCTACCGATGTCAGTGGAAAAGACCTATATATATCATTAGCCGGTCCGGACGGGGAGATCGTATTCCAGGTATTTAAAACGATGATCGGCCGGATTCCTCTGTTTTTAATCGATACCAACGTTCGGGAAAATTCACCTGAACAGCGAAATATTACATCCCGGCTGTATGCTGCAGATGCCAAAATCCGTCTTGCCCAGGAGATCCTGCTCGGTATCGGCGGCATGCGGGCTTTGGAAGCAATGGGCATACACCCGTCGGTGTGTCACCTGAATGAAGGCCATTGTTCGTTTGTCGGCATTGAACGAGCTGTTCATATCATGGAAAAAAATCAACTGGATTTGAAAACAACTCTGGAAGTGATTCCCAGAACAACCGTATTTACAACCCATACGCCGGTGGCGGCCGGCCATGACGAGTTCCCGACGGACATGGTGAAACCGTATCTCAAATCATTTGAATCACGCCTGAACATTCCCATTGAAGAGATTATTTCCTGGGGCCAGAATAACCCCTATGAACCCTTTTCCATGTTTGCGCTCGGATTGAGAATGTCTCAATACTGCAACGGCGTCAGTGAACTTCACGGCCGGGTGGCTAGAAAAATGTGGGCTCGCCTCTGGCCTAACCGTACCGAAGAGGAGATCCCCATCGGTCATATTACCAACGGCGTTCATATTCCATCGTGGATATCAGTTGAGAACTCCATGCTTTTTGAACGATACCTCTCCCCGAACTGGCAATTAAAAAC
>JAHECJ010000455.1 GCA_024641805.1 Desulfococcus sp. | reverse complement strand
TATGTTAAATGCGCCCACATTGAGACAAGCCATTGAAAAATTTTGCAACTACTATAATTTGATGGCTGATTTCGCCTCACCTTATTTTCAAACAAACAAAAATCTTGCCGTCATTTCAATACGATTTCATCAGTTTGAGTTTCCGCCCACCCGAAATGTCAATGAAGGCATTTTGTCTGCATATGCTTCTGTTCTTAATCGAATATCAGAAAACAAAATACGGTTTGAAGGTGTTTACTTTGTGCACTCCCGTCCTGAAGACATATCCGAACACCAAAGGATCTTCAGCGCCCCCATCTTCTTTGATCAAGCAGAAAACAAACTGGTTTTTAATGATAACTATTTAGATTTACAGGTGCTTCTGTCAAATAAAGAAATTCTTGAGACTCTTGAGCGCATGGCGCAGAAACTCCAGGAAAGACTTTACTCTCAAGGACCATGGAGTGAAAAAGTAATCATGATGATCATGAATATGTTGAAATGGGAAAAACCTGAAATAGACGCTATTGCACGAAAGCTTGCAGTCAGCCCACGAAATCTTCAAAGCCGATTAAAAGAAGAAAAAACTACTTATCAAAAACTGCTCGAACATGTAAGGAAAGAACAGGCAATCTATCTGCTGGAGAATAAAAGCATCCCGATCAGTGAAATCGGTTTTCTTTTGGGCTATGCCGAGCAAAGCGTCTTTTCCAGGGCATTTAAACGCTGGGTAGGTTGCACACCAGGCCAGTATCGCACTAGGTTGGTATAAACCTTCAGGACATATTTTGTTTAGCCCATTACTATCACATTTACTAGTTTCAGAATAATTTAGCAGATTGTGAAAAAACTCTTTAGTGTGTAAATGTTTGGTCGTCTCTTGGAATTGATAATATTTAATGTATTATTTTAAAAAAATATATCAGTCATATTGAGCATGATGGCTTCGAGCAACTTTTCATGTTCTACTTTGAAATCCGCAATGCTTGCCACATTCCTCACCTGCTATGCCCCTCATTCCTGTGCATATAGCAATAGAGTCTGTCGAAAAACCCCAAAAAGGCAATTTTTGAGCCTTTTAAATATTTGATATTATTAAATTTAAATTTTGGAAAATGCAGAAATTGGACTTTTTCGACAGGTTCATAGATATTCAGGACTCCAGAATAAATGATGCAGACACAATATACAGATGTTTCCCTTATCCCAATTGTTTAATACCAGAAAAAATTCAACCCTTAATTTTGATATTTTTTAGGTTTCGTCACCTATATCAAAATCGGTAACTTTTTTTCAACAGACTTGATCTGACAGATATTAGAGATGGTGATCGACCTGTAAGCTCTATCAATTGTTTTCGGACTTTTACGCCTCTTCAAACAAAATGCCCTTTTCGCATCATGGACTTTCAGGAAATCGAAAACCGTCCTTTTTTAAATGGGTAATTTTCAGATAGAAAATACAGTGTTCAACTTATTGTGATTCCGGGCAGTGGGAATATACTGGGTCATAAATACTTGATTAAATTTATGAAATATTAAAATTGAAAGGAATATTCATATGGTACAGCAGAAAATAATTATCGATTTAGAAAAAATAAGTGGTTCGCTTTCCGCTGGATGCGCTGCCTGTGGAAGAAAATTTTCACTGGGAGAAACAGCCGTTCTGGCTTGCGGGTCCTGGGAGGGGGGCCCCAGATATATTCATGAAAATGAAGCGGTGTTTGAACGAAAAACTTCCCGGTATCTCGAACAACGGTGCTATGATTCATTGCGCCCGAAATGATACTGCAATTTGAAAAGGAATCACGGGAACTGATCGTTATCGATAAAACTTATCAATAACCGGCTTAATCTGACGCGCCAGATTTTCTCCCATAAAAATCATGCCCTGATCAGCAGGATGCAGTAAATCCGGTGCCAGGCCGCCGATATTATCCAAAACCTGAGATCCTTCCAGCAGATATACATTTTCACACGGACAATCCTGAACCGCCTGGTGCAGGGCATCGCGGAAATCATCCGGCGTTCCTTTATCTTCCAGACCGATAAATGTATCGCCGAACTCCCGGGAATAAGGGAATAGTGTAATGCAGATAACCGGGCGCCGGTGACTTGAGCGGCATATGGTGTTGATCATATAAGACGTCCGCTCATAAAAAAAATCCAGCGGGAATTTAAGCATGTTGACGGACAGGGCGAGTGTGGCAAAATCCCAGTCTTTCCGGTCGGCAATATAATCCGCGAGTTCCGGTTCGCAAAATGCCGATCCGCCGGTCCCTAAATTGATTACATCCGCGCCGAGGCGGATGCCCACCTGCTCCACATACGTCAAATGCGGCGCAGCAGCATTGCCGCTCTCGGTAATGGATGTTCCGTATGCCAGATATCTCAATCGGGGGAGTTCGTCGCGCTTGGGGGGTCTGCACTTTTCGCCCTGAATGCCATGGATAAACATGGGGTCCCCTGACATCAGAAGCCTGCAGACATCGGGTGAAAAGGAAAGCCCGGATAATTTGGAACGGTCATACATATTCATCAAATTCGGCATCGATATATGAATTACTGTTATTTCATCTTTAATAACAAATTTTTCCGGGCTCTGAAACGGACCATAAAACACCTCTACACTTCCAGTGCCTGATGGGCATGAGAGTTCGATGCTGACCGGATAGTCGCATACAAACCGGATTTCCGCACAGGCCGGGCGGCACATGCGGAACTGGGCTTCGGGATTCAGATTCACCCGTACCGATTCGGGAACCCTTTGCATCCGGAATCCCGGAAGACCTTCGAGGGAAACAAGATCTTCAATATTATGCAGTTCAACGTTTTCGTAAATCATGTCTAACGCCTTTGCCGTTCTCTATTCTGCAATTTAATCGACAAAATTTCAAGCGTTGATAACCCGCGAACGATCCTTCCGGTGTGAAATTTCCGGCATTTGAAGTTTTTTTCATATCATAGATATGCAGACGATATTCATATTCAAATTTAGGTATCAGGACCGTTTCCTTCAATCAGCCAAAATACGTATTTTGATTTTAAAAAATATGTAAACAGCCTTTATCAGAGATAAAAATTCAAAAACCGTTTCAAAAATTTTGCCCGTATTCCATCGGCATGTTTTTACCCCATTTAACGCTTTTTTTTAACCGGTATGAGTGTCGGCCCGAAATATTGACTGCGCTTTAACTATTTATTTTCTTGATATTTTCGATACTGATGACTATACAACCCAATGGGATCATCACAAAAAGCATTCACTTAAGGATTTTTATTTTCT
>JAHECJ010000454.1 GCA_024641805.1 Desulfococcus sp. | reverse complement strand
AGGCCGCGGAGAATAATCAAAGCGCGTTAGATGAGTATGCGGCCAAAAGACTGCTTGCGTCATACGGCATCCCGGTTCCGGATGAAATTTTATGCCATCATGAGGATGAGGTCCTTGAAGCTGCCCGGAAAATCGGGTTCCCGGTTGTTGTGAAAGCATGTGATCCGGCATTCCTGCACAAGAGCGATCAGGGACTGGTCTATCTCAATGTTTATGACCCCAGCAATGTCACTTCCGCCTATCAGGCCATACAGCAGGCTGCCGGACGACCGGTGCCGGTTCTGATGGGAAAGATGATCAAAGGGCAGCGGGAGTTTCTTGCCGGGATAACCTTTGATGAACAGTTCGGGCACTGTGCTGCTTTCGGCGTGGGCGGAATCTTCACCGAAGCCTTAAACGATGTGTCCTACCGGATAGCGCCGCTAAGTGATGCCGAATCCGAAGAAATGATCCATGATATCAAGAGTAAACGAATCCTCTCCGCATACCGGGGGATGCCGGCCCTAAATATACAATCTTTGGCAAAAATTTTATCAACATTAAGCAAACTGCCCCTGATCCATGATGAAATAAAAGAAATAGACATCAACCCGATCATAATTAACGGTGCGGAGCCGGTTGCGGTTGATGCTTTGATCGTTCTTAAATAAAATCCGATTGCAAATTTATTTCAGCAAGTTCATTCCTGTAATCAAATTAAGCAATTTCTCGTATGCTTGACAATTCATTCCAGTTAGTTTAAATTAATCAAAATTTAGAATTTTTTGATCATTTCTTTTGTTTTCTTTTTTTTATTCAGACGGAGTCCTTACATGCCGGAAATTTCCAGTGAACATGAATTAAAAAATCAGCTCGAGGCGCTGGAAAATGAAATCAGAATGCTGAGAAAAAATGAAGCCGCATTGAGTTTAGATCGAAAACGGTTTCAGACTATCTATAACAGCATGAAGGAAATTTACTTTGAGGTTGATTTAAAAGGAAATCTCATCGACTTTAATCCGGCTTTATGTAAATTGGCAGGCTGCACACCTGAAGAACTGATCGGTAAGAACAACCGCGATTACACTTCCCCGGAAACGGCAAAACGGATGTATCAGGTTTTCAGCGATCTATTGACGACGGGTGAGGCTGACGAAATCGCGGATTATGAAATTTTTACACAAGAAGGCCAGGCCCGGTATGTTGAACTATCAGCCTATCTAATTAAGGATTCAGAAGATAAACCGCTTGGTTTCAGGGGGATCGGCCGCGATGTGACGGATCGGATTGTGGCTGAAAACAGACTGAAAGAAAGTGAAGAGCGGTTTCGGCAGTTAAATGGATTGTATTTCAGCGGTGTTTTTATCCATGATCAGGGAACCATTCTGGAGTGTAATTTGGAATTGTGCCGGATGACGGGATATGACTATGAAGAGATGATCGGCAAAAACGGGTTGGCATTCTGTGCGCCGGAATTCAGAAACCAGGTGACAAAAACAATGCAGTCCGGCGTTGAAAATTCTTATGAAGTTGCCGTGTTGAAAAAAGATGGTTCCAAAATCCCGGTTGAAATTCACGCAAAAAATATTCCGCATAATGGAAAGACTGTCCGGGTCGTTGAATTGCGGGATATGTCGGAACGCAAAAAAGCCGAAGATGCCCTGAAGAAAAGCCGGGTCAGGTATCGTCAGTTATACAAGGAAGCCCATAAAGCCGAAGAACTGTATCAATCTCTTTTAAATTCATCTGCTGATGCCATTTTACTGCTGGATGCCGATTTAAAGGTTCAGTTTGTCAATCCGGCCTTTACCCGGATTTTCGGCTGGTCTCTTTCAGAGATGGCGGAAGATAAACTTTTGTACGTCCCCAAGCCTTTGAAACAGTCTTTTGGCGCCTTAATGAAAAAGGTGCTCGAACTGGATCATCCGATTCATGGGTTTGAAACCCAGCGTTATACCAAAGACGGTCGGCTGCTGGATGTCAGTATCAGCGCTTCGCGATATCTTGATCATGCCGGTGATGCTGCGGGCGTATTGCTGATTCTTCGTGATATCTCCGATGCCAAAAAATATCAATGGCACATGGAACAGGCGCAGAAGATGGAATCCCTCGGCACCCTGGCCGGAGGTGTTGCCCATGATTTTAACAATCTGTTGATGGGTATTCAGGGACGCCTTTCCCTTCTGATGCTGCATAAAAATGTCAATGATAAGGAATACACCCATTTGAAGGAGATTGAAGATTATATCATCCGGGCTGCTGACCTGACCCATCAAATGCTGGGAATTGCCAGAAGCGGCAAGTATGAAGTGAAGCCGACAAATATGAATGAACTCATCAAAACACAGAATAAAATGTTTGGCCGGACCCGGAAAGAGATAACGATTCATGAGGAATTTGATGAAAATCTGTTAACCGCTGAAGTCGATCAGCGGCAGATTGATCAGGTTTTGTTGAATATGTTTGTGAATGCATCACATGCCATGCCCCTGGGCGGTGATTTATATGTCCGAACCAGTAATGAAATCCTGGATAAGGAAATGACCGGCCCTTATAATGCCGAGCCCGGAAAATATATCAAAATATCCATCACAGACACCGGTGTCGGCATGGATAAAGCGGTTCTTAAACGGATTTTCGAACCATTTTTTTCGACCAAACAACGCGGACGCGGAACCGGTCTGGGACTGGCTTCCGCTTACGGCATTATTAAAAATCATGATGGATTTATCACTGTCTACAGTGAAGTAGATAAAGGAACCACGTTTAATATATTCCTTCCGGCCTCGATCAAGGAAGCGGAAAAGGAACAAGTCATCAATGCCGAAATTCTGGAGGGATCCGGGACGATACTTCTCGTAGACGATGAGGAGATGATCCTGAGTGTGGCCGAAGAAATGATCCAGGTTTTGGGATACAGTGTGATGACAGCCCATGACGGCCGGGAAGCGATCGAAACATACCGTGAAAAAAAAGACCTGATTGACATGGTGATTCTGGATCTGATTATGCCGGGAATAGGCGGCGGCGAAACATTTGATCAGTTGAAGGAGATCAACCCCGACGTGAAGGTCCTGCTGTCAAGCGGTTACAGCATCAACGGGCAGGCTTCCTCGATTATCAAACGGGGCTGCCGGGGGTTTATTCAAAAGCCGTTCAGTATCCAGGAGTTGTCACAAAAAATCAGTCAAACCATTGGATCGGAGAATTCATCATAAGCATATTCCACGGCACTGAAAAAAAGTTAAATCGGGTATAAAATGTTACAATCATATCCACTCTGCAAA
>JAHECJ010000453.1 GCA_024641805.1 Desulfococcus sp. | reverse complement strand
CTCTCTGCTGAAATGGACGGATGTCGTGCGGCAGCTGAACAGCCTGGCGCTGGCCGGAATATTTGATGATAAGACTGCCTATGTCCTCAAGCAGGCATACCTGGTGTTTCGTTTTTACATACATCGGCTGACGCTACAGGAGCAGCCCGCGATGCTGCCGGCGGATCAGTTTATTGAAATTCGCCAGCAGGTGAGGCAGCTGTGGAATCATTATCTGTGTGAGCGATAATGAGAATTAGACAGGCACTAATTAAACAGGTAGAACCCCAGCACACTGTCATGGGTTTGTGGAGAACTATATGCAAGGCCGGCGGTGAGGCCTTTCATATTTTTGACCACCACTTTTTTTTTGATTTGTGACCGGTTGGCGTCATCCAGCCGGAATTCAATAAAAAGCGTGTCACCGACTTTGAACCGAGGCATCAATTGCAGCTTGATGCGAAGTCCGGAGTAGGAAATATCCTTGACAGTCATTGTGCCGATATGCTCCTGGGACTCTGAATTATAGGAGCTGAATTTGTATGTTCCGGGCAGATTGGCCTGCTTCCTGAATTTTTTTCGTTTTTCCAGGAATACCTCGTAGGAATGCCCGCATGAGCATCTGGCTTTTAATCGGGTGGCGTTTTTGTTCTGGATAAATTTGGTTAAATCTTTAATACCTGTTTTTTGACACTCCGGACATACAAACGTCGCTGTATTGTCATCATTGACATAAACATTCACTGCCATGAACCGTCACCGAAAAAAGACTTGAGAGGAAAAACAATAACATCTGTGGACAGATGTGCTAATTCCTGATATATTTTTTTACTTTAAAAAAAATAGTTTTTTAAATAAACTATTTCTGTGTCAAAAGAATTCATTGAGTGTACAGTATGAAAAATAATTAAGAAAATCAGATCAATGTGTCAAGCAAATAATGGATTTGCGCTGCTTCTGAACCCGATGGTTTATCGGTTTGGCATCAAGCGGTTCAACCATATGACTTTTGCGAAATAAACCAATATTGCAATAGGTTAAATAAAATTTTTTACGAAGAGGCGATTGAATGAAAAAGATCGAAGCAGTGATTAAACCATTTAAGCTCGATGATGTGAAAGACGCATTAAACGAGATCGGTATTCAGGGGATGACGGTTTCAGAAGTCAAAGGATATGGCCGGCAGAAAGGCCATACGGAGATTTACCGGGGCGCAGAATATGCCGTCGACTTTATCCCCAAGTTAAAGGTTGAAATTATTGTTAATGACGATCGCTGTGAAGAAGTCGTCGAAGTGGTCCGGAAATCAGCAAGCACCGGAAAGATCGGCGATGGTAAGATTTTTATTATCCCGGTCGAAGAAGTTATCCGGGTCCGTACCGGGGAAAGAGGGGGCGACGCCTTATAGCTTATAACAGGTTGTTAAGGAGAACCTCAATGATACTGACGCGGGTCAACATCATATTTATTGGCTTTGTAAGCGAATTTCCGTACGGTGGTGTTTAATGTCTGGGCTGCCTGGGAGATGTTTCCCCGGCTGTGTTTCAGCGCATCAATAATCATTTCCCGTTCAAGCTGACCAACCGCTTTTTCAAGTGATACCGTCGGCAGCGTGTTTGATACCTGACCGGTCTGGAGCGTGGGCGGCAGATGATAGCTGTGGATTACCTGATCTTCACATAACAGCACTGCCCGTTCAATGCAGTTTTCAAGCTCCCGGACATTCCCGGGCCAGTGATACGCCATCAGCATATCAATGGACGGCGTTGAGAACCGGAGAATCTTTTTATTGTTTTCCATGGCGTATTTTTCGAGAAAAAAATCCGCCAGCACCAGAACATCGGTTCTTCTTTCCCTGAGTGGCGGAAGGTATATCGGAAACACATTCAGCCGGTAATACAGGTCATTTCGGAAGAAGCCTTCGGTTACGGCGTTTTCAAGGTTGCGGTTGGTGGCCGCAACAATCCGGACATCCACTTTTATGGTCTTGTTTCCGCCGACCCGCTCCAGTTCTTTTTCCTGTAAAACACGCAGGAGCTTGGCCTGTACCTCCGGTTCGATGGATCCGATTTCATCCAAAAACAGGGTGCCTTTGTTTGCCAGTTCGAACTTTCCGGTCTTCTGATGAAGGGCGCCGGTAAAAGCCCCTTTCTCATGGCCGAAAAGTTCACTCTCAATGAGATTCGCCGGCAATGCTGCGCAGTTCACCTTTACAAAAGGATTTTTAGCCCGAAAGCTGTTGTAATGGATCGAATTGGCCACAAGTTCCTTGCCGGTCCCGCTTTCCCCGCGGATAAGCACCGTTGCGTTGCTTCCGGCCACCTGGGAGATCATTTGATACACTTCCCGCATTTTATTGCTGTTGCCGATAATGTTTTTCATGCGGTACTGCTTCTTTAGCTCCGCCTGAAGACGATCGTTTTCAGATCGGAGTTTTTCCTTTTCAACCCGGGTTCTTTCGAGGAAAATAACCTGTGTGGCAATCATCGCCGCCACAACCGAAAGCAGCTTTTCACCTTCAACCAGCGAGTATGATTCATCATAGGGCCGGTCAACGCTGAGTGCGCCGATCACCTGCTTGTCTTTTTTGATCGGCACGCATATAAACGAGATCTCATGGTCCTGAAATGGTTTGCGGGAAGCTGTTCGATTGAGAAACCGGCTGTCTTTGCTGATTTTTGATATAGTGACCGCCTCACCGGTCTGGATGACCTGCCCGGTGATTCCTTCTCCCAGTTTATATTTCCCTTTTTGCAGGGCGCTCTTTGAAATGCCGTGGGCGACCTCTATGCTGATTTCATCGCTGAATGGATCTAAAATAGTAATGGTGCCGCGCACCATGTCTTGGGATTTAGATAATAATTCCAGCATATTGTACAGAGACTGTTTGAGGTCGACGGTTTTGCTTAAAATCCGGGTGATTTGATAGAGCAGGGAAATGGGATCAGTTTTGTTTGTGGTCATTATATTTACGTATGATATTAATCAATTATTAAAATTAAGAGTAATTTTCCAATTTTATATTGTTGTTTAACACGTATTCTACTAGAGGGGAAGAATAAAATAAGTCAAGTTATTTATATTATCCGGATGGTTAACCGTACGTTGGGTCAAACGACAGACAAGAGGCAAAAGTCAGAACAGACTGCATGCGACCCGGCCGCCCGCTTTTTATGGTATCGTTTTTCCGGTATCCGGCATCATAGCTCCGGTCTCTCATCAGGAATCGGATCATTGCTTCGGGAGTAAACATTTTCAGTCGTGTTCTGATAAAAATTCTCCTTGTCAAT
>JAHECJ010000452.1 GCA_024641805.1 Desulfococcus sp. | reverse complement strand
GGGACGCATTAATAAATCTTCAGAAGAAGCTGGTATCAGCTCACGTCAGTTGCATAAACTGATGCTCAAACACCACATTCATAAAAAAGACTTTAAAATATAATCGCCACATCCTGCCACTCGATTCTGTGCAGCTATGATCCGCGAGAGACGGCCTCTGATCGGATCACAGCTGCATACGAATTTCAGAAATCAGATTTTTACCGGATTATTAGTCTTCAATGGCATCTTTTAATTTTTTACCGGGTTTAAACTTAACAGAATTTTGAGCGGGAATGGTGATTTCCTCGCCGGTGCCCGGGTTGCGGCCCTTTCGTTTACTCCGGTGAACTTTTGAAAACGTGCCGAATCCTGTCAGCTGAACTTTGCCGTCTTTTGATTTTAAGGCATCCTGAATTCCATCCATTAAAGCGTTTAATGCGATCCCAGCTTTTTCTTTTGTGATTTTAGCCTCTGTTGCCATGTAATCGATTAGTTCTGCTTTGGTCATTTTCGTCTCCCTTTTAAATTTGTAAAAATCAAACACATTTCTCCGGCAGTTGAACATTTTATCTCTGCAATTTGCAATGCGTATGCCAACAAAGTCTTAAAATATCCCGTGGAATAAGCAAATACAAACTCTAAATTCAAAAAAAACAAAATTCAATTTTTTACCCGGGTTAGAGAAGATAATTGCTTCGATTGTCAGCCGGAAGCCCGGGTATCCGCACATTATCCCTTTAATTTTTCGGAACCGAAACTTCCTAATTCATTGGAACAGGAATCGAAAGTTCCGATAATACCCAGTGTCACAGGCATTCCAGGATGTATCGAACGCCAAGATTCACGATTATTACTATATTTCCATTTTATTATCAATATGAATGACGGATTAATCCACAATGGCTAACTTTAAAAACCGTATCCCAACGGTCCATCATATATAAAAGTGGTATATATTTTGCATGTCTTGAAAAACATCAAATATTCATTTCATAAACAGGAGGGCCGATGAACGATAAAGAACTTGAGTCATTTAAAATACTTTTAAATTCACAACTTAAGGAACTGCAAGAACGGATCGGTTATGCCGATATTCGGAAAATGAACGAAGCCGATGAATTCCAGGATCTTTTGGATGTCGCGTCCGCGGATACGGACAAAAATATGCTGCTGCGAATTCGGGAACGGGAAAGCCGGCTGATTTCAAAAATTAAAAAAGCACTGCAACGCATATCAGATGGAACTTACGGGATTTGCGAAAAATGCGGCGAAGATATTCCGGTGAAGCGTTTAAAAGCGCGGCCGGTCACATCGCAATGTATTGATTGTAAGATGAAGGAAGAAGCCTTTGAACGTGTTTCGGGTGAATAAAATATTTCAAAAATTTGAAAAAGGCCATCCAAAAACGATGAAAGAAGACGCCAGCAAAATAGAAACCATAACCACCGTTGGGATCGTTATACCGGTTGACTGGGAAGAAAACGGAAAACCCATTGCGTATGCCCTATCCTCTTATGAGGAAAAAGAATATTTAATCGATATCCGAACCGAACTGGGGAAAAAGTTATCCACCATTGAAAAGCAAAAAATTCGTGTTACCGGAACCCTTGGGAGCATCGTCAATAATCGACGGATGATTTCAATAGACAGTTATGAACTTTCATCTGCCGAATCTTAGAAATCCCTAAATCCTGAAATAAACCAGCACATAAACTACAACACATTCGGATATCCAGTATACGTCATCTGGATCCTTAAACACAAAAAAGAAAGAAAGGATTTTAAGTAAATGAACCGCAGGAAACTTTTTGTAATTGCAGTCGCCGCATTATTGATTTTTTTCTGTTTTATTTCCCAGACCACTGTATTTGCCTCAACCGCACAAACGGATGAACAAACCGATTCCTACCTCGATCCTGAAGCAACCGATGATGAAATGATCATGAATGAAGAGGTCCCCGCAGAGGAAGAAACAGTTATATATTATCAGGACAGCGAGGAACAGGATAGTGATGAAGATGTTTACATTGAATCCGACCCGAGCCATGAAATGGACCAGGAAGCCGGTTATGAAGAGGACGAAGCAGAACCGGTTGAAGAATAAATATTCAGGTTCAAAATATAAATGGTAAAAAGGGGAATCTCCATTCCCCTTTTTTGTTTTCTGATTACTGATCTTACATTTGACCAAGGATGATCATATAATCCGTCCGGTCATCGAAAAATCTCCAGAAATTCATTCGAAAGCTATCAAAAAATTTTAATTTAATTGTAGAATAAAACTTTATTTGTTAATTCATTAATAAACACGAATCAGAAGGTTCTAATTCCTCAATCCCTTGAGTTTTCGTGACTCTGCTTGATTCTTATAACAACGTAATTCCTGCACTTTCCCAAATATCGAGGGCAAAATGAAAATGTCGGATTTACACGTCACCCAAATACCCGCCCCCGGGACATGCCGAGTCAAATTCCGCGGAGACACTATTTCCTTTTCGCTGAGTCTATCTAAAAAAATCTCAGGCAAAGCCTGGATCCGAACCACTCTCGGCGACATAAAAACATCCCGGTCAGAGATTATCCAGGCGGTTTTAGCGGATGAACCCATTCTCGGACGGGCGTGGTATGACATCCCAATGACACAGGTCAATCCAAAGCATTTTGAAATCACACTGGCCTTATGTGACGTCGGCCATTTTGAAGCCAAATGTTTTTTCATGGTGTCAGATGAAAAAACGCCTTTATGGCCGGAAGGCGTTAATGTGACCATTAACGTTGAACCCTCGGATATGTGTTGCGCAAACATCATTTATAATGCGTTTGTCCGACAGTTCGGGCCCAATAAAGCAGGAACGTTTCCGATCAGTCAAAAGAATTCGGCTGATATCCAGGAACTGGATCACGCCGGATATACCGTCATCCCGCCTTCCGGTACATTTCGCGACCTGATCAGGGAACTCGATTTTATCATCGGCACACTGGGTTGCCGCGTACTGCATCTTCTACCGATTAATCCGACGCCTACGACGTATGGCCGCATGGGCAGATTCGGAAGTCCCTACGCCGCGCTCGATTTTACCGGAATTGACCCGGCCCTGGCGGTTTTTGATCCAAAAGCGACACCGCTTGAACAATTCGTGGAACTTGTGGACGCCATTCACTCGAAAAATGCAAAACTCATTATCGATCTAGCCCCGAACCACACCGGATGGGCCGCCGAACTCCATGAGACCCATCCCCAATGGCTCGTTCGGGACAAGGAAGGAAACATTCAGGCGCCGGGTGCCTG
>JAHECJ010000451.1 GCA_024641805.1 Desulfococcus sp. | reverse complement strand
CGCGATGGCAAGCCATTTAATCTGGGCCACCTCGAATGTCAGGTTCTCTAAAACAACCGGCAATGTATCCATACCGCATCTTTAAAAGGGTCATGGGTTAAAATGACAATATTGACTATGCTACCTGTTTTTTTATTCTAGTACAATATGAATTGTTTATATGTCGAGTTTCGGGGGAATGGTTGCCGCATGTTTTCCCTGAAAGAGGGCGGCGGCCTTAGCTCCTTGGTGCAGTCGAAAATGTGGGAAAATAATGTTGCGCTTTCAGCCCCCTTTTTTTCAAAAAATTCTGCGGGCAGCATCTCAGGAACCAGGCGCATGATAACGCCTGCATTTTTACGGCCATTGATTCTTCAATAACCGCTTCTGCCGTGCATGAAATATGACCACATACATTGTAAAATAAGCACTTCCGTGGTTTGTGTGCCTTCATATTTAGAAATCTATGAGCCCATTTAACAATAGCCGCATTCAATTCATTCCATTTATAGATTAAACATGAACTCGCCTGAAATTTTGGCCTGTTAAGATAAAATAAATATTTTTCTCAAAGAACAAAGAGAATCAGGTGAAATCAATTATATTACCAAATAGAAAAGAATATTTTGTCAAAAAATGGTTTAAATGCGCTTTAAATTTGACTATAGTAAATTTTTCCAAAGATTGATGGAAGATATTTGTCATGTATTTCAGCACGACAAATTGAAGGTAATCATTCACAGCACAGGAAATGCCATGAAATCCAGGATCAAACTCTTTGCATTATTTATTATCTTTTTATTGCTCTTGTCCGGCTGTTTCTATTCGTCAAGTGTTCCGCCGCTGGCGGTCAAGCAATTCCCTGAAAAATTGATATATATAAAAAATATCAATGTATTTACCGGAGATCCCACCCTGGAAATTCTTGAAAACGTGAATATCCTGATTGCAAATAGCCGGATCATGAAAATCGGCATGTTTTCCCCGCCGGAAACAGATTGCCGGATTATTGACGGGAAGGGGAAAACGGTCATTCCGGGACTGATTGATCATCATGTTCATACCAGCGCACCCGGATCTCCGCCGTGGTTTCCTGTGCTGCCAAACCGGAATTTGATCGATCGCAATCTTTCCGCATTTTTGTATGCCGGTGTGACAACGGTATTTGATATGGGCGGGCCGGTGGATAAACTCCAAGTTTTAAAAGATCGAATAGACGAGGAAGAAGCCATCAATCCTCGGGTTTTTTACGCGGGCAAAGTGCTGACCAAAGAGGGGGGGCACCCGGACCGGATGATTCGGGAACTGGTCCCCTGGCCGGTGGATTCTATGCTGATCAACCAGGTGGCATTCACGATTGGGGATCATGAGGATATCGTTGCTGCAATTGCAGAGAACAAGGCTCACGGATCCAGCCTTACCAAGATCATGGTGGATCAGATCCCCCTGGGGATTCCGTCATTATACGAAGGTCTGATCACCGACATTGTGAAAGAATCCGACCAGGCCGGTTTAATCGTCGGTTCGCATATCGGCTCCGAATCAGACCTATTGACCGGGTTGATCTCCGGGGTCCGATTCTTCTGTCATGCGCCATACCGGTCATCGGTTTCGGATTCCACGATCGCCGCCATGCAGGAAAAACAGGCGGTCATCATACCGACCCTGGTGGTATTTGAGTATTCCGCCAATTTTTTTAAAAATACACTGCAGTTCACTGACCTTGACCGGCAGATTCTGGACCCCGAAATTTTAAAAGCCTACACGGATGTTCCCAAGGACGAGTTGAAGAGCGATGATCCCCAGCTTGAAAGCTGGATTCACGACCTGGTGATTTACCGGGACATCAAGTATGAAAACGTCCGAAAGATGAAAGCGGCCGGGATTCCGATCATTGCCGGGAGTGACAGCCCCAACGTGGCAACCGTGGCCGGTTCATCCCTGCACACGGAAATGCGTCTTCTGGTGGAAAAATGCGGTTTCATGCCGGTTGAGGCAGTGGCAGCCGCCACTTCCGTTTCCGGCGACATGCTGGAGCGGACAACCGGGGAAAAAGGGCTTGGCCGCCTCACCGAAGGGGGACCGGCGGACCTGGTGATTTTAAACAACGATTTCCGGGACGATATTTCCCAGACGGAAAACATTTTCATGGTCATCAGTAATGGAAAGATTGTGGATCGCAGAACTCAAAAATAAGACTCTGCCGATTCGGTTTGAACAAAAGCCTGCTACGGATAACTATTCGTAAGAATTAACATTATCCGGAGCAGGCAATTGTGCCCGCAAGCAAACCTGTTCTAAAGCGGTAACAGGCCTGAAGAGGTATAGGGGTATTTATATGCCCTGAATACGGGTATGCCATCGGTGTTTTGATATGTCCACAACTTTGCCGTATGCCCGCGGCCAGGGTCGAGGAAATTGACCGGCTGATTGGTCTGGAGCTGGGGGCGGATGATTATATCTGCAAGCCGTTTTCTCCCCGGGAAGTCATGGCCCGGGTCGAAGCGGTGTTGCGGCGGATGCAGCCGGAACCAGCCCAGGATCAAATTATCTCTGGCCCATTATTCTGGACCGGATCAAACTACCTGGTCACCATCAATCGGAAGGCACTTTCACTGACAAACAGCGAATTTGAACTGCTGATGGTTTTGATGGATCAGCCGGAACGGGTTTTTCACAGAAATGACCTGATTTCAATGGTCCAGGGATATGATTTTGAAGGGTATGACCAGACTATTGAAAGTCATATTAAAAACTTAAGAAAAAAGATTGACCGGGAGCTTCCCGGCCAAAAGATCATTCAAACCGTGTACGGCGTGGGATACAAGTTCAGCCCCCCGCATTCATAGGGGGCGCCGCTTTTCAGAAAATGACTGCAGACCCGACAAGGTTTATCGCAATGAATTGACAATTTCCAGGCGGGATGATGCCGCTTATAACTTGATAAAGAAAGGCAGGGCGACCAGAACAATACCTGAAAGCACCATAATATAACTATTTGAAATAAAATATGGAAAGACCATTAATCCGATGCCGCTGAAAAGCGGGACAATGGCTTTTTGTTTTTTCCCGTAAACAAAAAATCCCAGCCCGATTGATCCGAATATGACTCCCCACAGTATCGTCGATGTATCCATAATTATCTTTCATATTATTAACATAAATTGCCGTTGTCTTTTCTGACCCTGAAAAAGATTCTCAAATATCTCACGCTCGACAATATTAAGGCCAGGCCAATGGCCGTATACACAATTGCCAGATATTGTTTGGGAATTGATGAATGGCGCAGTATCAT
>JAHECJ010000450.1 GCA_024641805.1 Desulfococcus sp. | reverse complement strand
TTTGGAAAGCATTTCATTCCCCATCGGATACGGCGTGGAAACCAGTCTTATCCTGAATATTTTTGAAAAATGGGGCCTTGGCGTGATCGCCCAGGTGGACCTGGACCGACGGGTGCATCGCAACCAGGAAACAAAAGCCCTGGGCAAAATGTCCTTTGCCATTCTCAAAACATTCATTAACCGAATTGAGGGCCTGGGAAAAATTAAAATAAATACTGATTTATTCCATGAGATGATTCAGTATAAACTAACCGACGGTGAATATGAGACTGATATCTATAAAATCACAGACCATGAAAGACCGCCGATCATTTCAGAGCCGGAATATTGCAAAAAATTCAACCGGAAACCGTAACCCCGTATTTTAAGGAAATTTTTACATTGCAGGAAACCCAATTAGTTGATCGCTACAAACGCCACTTGAACTACCTGAGAATATCCATTACCGACCGCTGCAACCTGCGTTGCATATACTGCAACCCACCTCTGCCCAGCCGGAAATTACGCCACAAGGATGTGCTGCGCTATGAAGAAATCCTGAGAATTGCTCGCCTTAGCGTCAGCCTGGGGATCAATAAAATCAGGATTACCGGCGGCGAACCACTGGCGAGAAAAGGATGCTGCGATTTCCTGGAGCATCTTGCCGCAATTGAAGGGTTAAAGGATATTTCCTTAACGACCAACGGCGTTTTACTCAAACAGGATATTGGCCGAATCGCATCCGCGGGCATCAAAAGATTGAACATCAGCCTTGACACGTTAAATCCCTTAAAATATGAGCAGATTACGGGGAATGATGTTTTTAAGCAGGTCTGGGAAGGGATCCAGCTTGCCCTTGAAAAAGGATTTGATCCCATCAAAATCAATGTAGTGGTGATCAACGGAATCAATGATGAAGAATTAACCGAACTGGCGGCACTCTCGTTTAAATATCCATTTCACATCCGGTTCATTGAGCTCATGCCCATCGGGAAAACGTTTGCGCGGTATGCCGACCCGCTGCTGGTTCCTGAAATCAAAAATAAAATTCAAGTGCTTGGAGAGTTAATCCCTGTCCAGAGGAATCAAAATGACGGGCCGGCAATGCGATATAAATTTAACGGCGCAATGGGTGAAATCGGTTTCATCAGTCCGGTCAGCAAGCATTTCTGTAAAGCATGCAACCGACTGCGGCTGACTGCAGACGGACACATTCTCTCATGCCTGTTATCGGATATCTGCGAAGACATCAAAACCCCGCTGCGACGGGGACTTCTGGATCATGATCTTAAAACCGTATTTCTAAAGGCGGTTGAACAAAAACCCTTAGCTCATCCGGAAACCCTTACGCCCCTTGCCCAACCCGGGCAAATGGTATCCATCGGGGGGTAACCATAAATTAATTCCCGCCGGATCATTTTCTGTATCCCAGCCCCCATGACGGCTGCCGACCGGCCCCGGGCTGACAAATCCACTTGCAAAATATAACTGTTTCATATAGTTATAATAGCGGTTTTAATTCGCAGAAAGCCCGCGTGAATCGAAAAATAGCACCTGAACAATTCTCAAAGGCGATAAATGTCTGATAAAGAACAACTTATCGATTATTTTCTAAACCTCTTCAGACTGCAATGCAAAAACCCAAATCCGGGTTCCGGTTCTTTGGAATATGCATTGCTCCATTCCGGACCCGGATCGGATGAAATTTATGAACTTCGGGTCAGATGCGGTGTAGAATGGAAAACCCGCCGCATGAGCATTTGCCAGCTGGGAGATACGGTGGAAAGCAAAAGCACCTGTTATAAAGTCATCTATGATGATCAGCTGGTCATCAAAATACCCCCAAAACCATTTACGGATTTTGAAAAATACCTGGAATACATTAACAATGAACGCCATATCGTCAACCACCTGACCCCTGCCATTGACTGCCTTTCCCCCAGTCTGTCCGCTATTTTAAACATGGTCCCGGACCTGAGCTTCACTTCTTCCGAAAAAGATCCGGGCCGGCTTGAGGACAAATACATCAAACTCCTGACCACCAATCCACGTCTTCAGAAGCATTTGATGATCGGCAAGGGATTTGTGTTTTTCATGAGCCTGTCCCGAAGCGCCTTTTTCAATCAGGTGATTGAAAAAATCCATGCCAAATCACGCGCCCAGAATGAAATGCTAAGAAATATCAGTATCTTTGAAGATATCTATGCATTTGAAGCCCTTTACGGTAATCAGTATGATGACGTTTTTTTCAAAATCAACAGTCTGTATCATGAATACGGTAAAATTATTGATATTCTTCTCCCGCAACATGAAAATTATGAAACCGTCCCGGTATACAAAAAACAGGAATGGTTTTATTTCAAACTGGCAGGGGAAAAACTTGAAATTGATAAAACGGAACTGTCTGAGACGTTCATAGAAGATCTTAATCAGCTTCTTGACATATTGATGGAAGAAAAAGAGGCGGCGGTCATTCAATACCGGGGGATTTCAGAAAAATATATCAGCAAAAAAATATTTGATAACAACCGGAAAAATATTGAGGGGCTGATCGCTAACATCTTAATCCTTTTATATCATTTAAGACACCAGCGCATTGCCATCAGGGATTTAAAACCTGACAATATCTATATCTCTGGCAACTTCGATGGAGCGGATAATTTCCTGAACAATCCGGAGGCTTTTTCCTTAGGATTGATTGATCTTGAAACCGCTGTTCACCTTCATCCGTCTGATCCCGCCGGCATGAGGCAGCCCCTGCTTGCCGGGACCTTTCCTTTCATGACGCCGCATCATTTATTCAAAAACAAAGAACTTTACCGTCTGTTTTCAGATGAAACCTGCCGTGTTCTGTATATGCAGGACTGGTATGCAGCCATCGGAATGATTTTTAACGTGGCCACCGGTAAAACCCTGTTTATCAAAACCGCCAAACTGATGCAGAAGATTTTTGAAATCAAGAAGAAAGCCGTCATCGATAAAAAATCATTAACCGACACCTTAAAAAGTGTCAGCTGGATCTTCTGGAATACGGCTTCTGAGGAATGTCATCGAAAAATCAAAATACATTCGGACAGATTCAGCAACCTGACGATCAAACTGCCGGATCCGGTTGTCGAAATGCTGAAGGATGAACTGCAAAATGAAAAAGAAGTTATCCAAAAGGCCATTAAAGTGCGGATCAATTCCAAGTCCTATCTTAAAAAATACGGCCAGAAACTGATTCACGCATCATCCGACCAGGTCGCTGACTATATAAAGAAATGGGAAAAAGAAACCTATGACCCCAGGCTCTCC
>JAHECJ010000449.1 GCA_024641805.1 Desulfococcus sp. | reverse complement strand
CTGCTCGGCAATCGGTATGTAGTCTGTATCTTCACTTTTTTGAATTGTCCTGAATTCCATCCGCGCCGCCAGCACCATACTCCATGGGAGCGGGAAAAAAACCTTGCCTTCAATACCCGGCCGGATATAGCTGATTTCAGATCCAAGATAATCGGAGGCATTTTCAAATGAAAACCGGATCGCCGAACCTTTTCGTGAATTCAATATATCATCAACCGTGTTGCGCTCCAGACTGAACTTGACCGACGAGACAAGATAACTCTCCGTATCACGGGGATCAATCGGACCTTCGGAATCTGAAACATCAACATTTTCAGGCCGGTTAATCGACAGATTATAACCGAGGGCAGTGAACCAGTGGGGTTCCAGTTTGCGGTGGAAATTAAGTTCTGAACTAGCCCGATTTAGGGTATAATAATCCAATATTTCACGGTCATAACCGACGGTGCCGATCAGATTGTTTTGGGCGGAGAGAAAATACGGCAGGAGATACTCCGCATAAATATTTTTTAATATGTCTGATTTCCGGGTACGGAAAGTCAGACTGTCCGCCCGTCCGGTCAAATTCCGGTAAATCCATGCCGCCTGGAGCCTTAAGCCGTCATCCGTGCCATACCCGACACCTACTTTGACACTTCGTTTTTTGCGCGGTACTACCAGGATATCGATGGGGACTGTATTTTTTTCTGTATCCGGATCTCCTATCTTGACCACTGCTGTTTTAAAAATATTCAGATCAAAAAGATTCCGCCGGCTCTCATCCACTTCTTCTTCGGAAAATTTCTCTCCGCTTTTAACGGTTATCGCCCGGCGGAGGACCTCTTCCTGGACAAAATCTTCATGACCTGTGATACGGATATCCCCGACGTAATAAAGCTGTCCGGGACTGATGTCAAAAGTGATATTCACTGAATTGTCATTTAAATCGACGGTCGCGCTTCCGGTGACTTTGGCGAAGGGATAGGCCCGGTTTCCCAGCAGTTTCCGCAACATTGATTTGGACTTGTCATATTCTCCGGTTTTAAATATCTGCCCGGGTTTCAGTAAAATTGTTTCCCTGATCTGGGCGTCGGATACGGTTTCCAATTTACAGTCACAATTGGTATTGATATCACGGACAATGACCGGAGGGCCTTCTGTGATTTGAAACGTGATGTCATATTCCGGGACCCGGTCATTTTCCGGACTGGTGCTTTTATCCGTTGGAGATTTCTGCGACCGTTCCTGCCATTCTTCAACACCTGTCGGTCCGGCGGGAGTTTCTGCCTGGGAAACCAGTGTGACAGTGTATTCCGCCGTTGCCTGATAAAAACCTTCTGCCTGGTAAAACTGTTTGATTCGAAGCTTGTCGTCCTCGAGATCTTTGACAAGGATCAGCGGGTAAGGCGCCCAAAACTTCCAGAAAGGCGGCGCCTGAGACGCCAGTGTTTCGGCCAGTTCCTGCTTGTTGACTTCGTTTATTCCTTCAAACCGGACTTTCCGGACTTTAAACAGCATATTCCCATCAAGGGGAACATCAGACGATCTGGCCGGTACAACGCTCATGAAAGTCACTATCAGAATCAATATCAAAATATCAGATCTTCTCAACACCGTAGCTCCCAAGCACAAGATCCAGTATCGTGACTTTTCCAAGCAGTTCTGCCTGCGCTTTTTTTATGGACGCCATCAGCGCCTGAAGTCTCTCGCTCTGCCCGTTTTCCGGGCCATGCCAATCGGTGCTCTCCGCTGCATGACGAAGCGCATTGCATACATCCAGGACAGTGATCAGGTTGATATTTTTTGACGGCTGAAAGGTGATTTCGTCGCCGCTTATTTCCTGCAGCAGGCCGTGGTCGCATAATTGCTGTGTAATTTCCCTGACAAGACGCACCGGAACCGACAGCATGCCGGATAAATCTTCAACACCGATCTGCGGCAGACCATTGTGAAAAATCGTGCAGATTTTCAGCATAATATTTAATGTCATCTCTTCTTTCTGATCATAACCGACGTCAAAAAAATTCATCTCCTGCTGGTATGACCGGACATTCTGGATAGCATATGACAGCTGGGCACCAATGAGCACAATCAGCCAGCTGATATAAAGCCAGATGAAAAAAACCGGCAGAACGGCAAACGTTCCATAAATCGTGTTATACCTTGTCAACCCGATATTAAAGTCCGTGTACATTCGAAACGCACCTTCCCAGATACTTCCGCAAATAATTCCCGCAACCAGGGCCGGGATAAACTTGACCCGGGTATTCGGCATGAATATATACATCACCGTAAAAGCCACCCAGAGGACGGCATGGGGAATAATCTTGGAAAACAGAACAAAAAACGGTTCAAAAATCTCATTTCCCGTCAGTGCCGTGACAACCGTATTGGACGAAAAAGAAGCGATCATGGCCGTTGCCAATACCATGAGAAACGGGCCTAAAAACAGCACGCTGATATAGTTTGAGATTTTTCGGGGAATCGACCTGTGCTGAGGCACGCCCCACAGATCGTTGAATGTTCTTTCCACGTTACTGAGCATCATCACGGACGCATAAATCAAAAGCGCCGTTCCGAATACCCCCAGCGCTTTAAAATTGGTGTTGGCAATATATTCTATAATCCGGCTGGTCAGCTCTTCCTGTTCTGCGGTCAGGAAATTAATCAGCACATGTTCCAGCCGGCTGTGAAACCCCAGACCTTTTAACATGGAAAATGCGATGGCCAGAAGGGGCACAATGGCAAGCAGCGTGGTGTAGGAAAGGGCGGACGCCCGCAGCAGAATCAGCCGGTTCCGTAACCCGTGGATGGTCAACAGAATAATCCGAACCGCCTGATAATAAAAAAAATACACCCGGCCGCCATCCTTGGGATCATGCCATACTTCATTTCGTAAAAAATCGGAAAGCTTTCTCAGATACGCTAAAACACCGCCCATCTTACCTCCTTCAAAAAAAAATGAAGTATGGAGTGAATCAAATTCCGTTCTTTGAAAAACGCGGAATCAGCTTAACAGGTTGCTGAAAAACGTTATGAGCGCAGTCAAGACAAGGCAAAATTCGGCGAAAAGGCGGAGTTTATGTTTATAAATGAGCACATTGAGCCGAATTTTAACGCCGTATTGACAAGCACAATAGTTTTTCAGCTGCCTGTTAATAGCCCGTCAAAAAAATCATTCCCTTTATCATCGACAATAATAAATGCCGGAAAATCCTTGACAGTGATCATAAAAACGGCCTCCATGCCCAGTTCCGGATATTCGAGAACTTCCACATGGGTAATGCATTCCTTGCCCAGCCGG
>JAHECJ010000448.1 GCA_024641805.1 Desulfococcus sp. | reverse complement strand
CCGCTCTTTTTTCGGCAGCCTTTTGGAAGGGCCTTTTTTTCTGGTTGTCGGCACCCACCCGTCATCGCCCCCTGATCCGGAAGGAATTCCTTTTAAATCCATAAATGCGGCTATCTCCATTTTTTCTTCAAACTCAATGGCGCTGATCGTGGCAGCTCCCTGTGCAGCTGAAAAATCCGCTACTTCCCGATCGGAACTCACCACAAGGGCTTTTTGCTTCTCACCGGCGGCGATGCGTTTAATGACCGCATCCGCAGTTTCTCCCTGGCGTGAAAATTGTATCCGGATGCCTTTTTCACGGTCCCTGTTTTCAAAAAAAGACGGTTCCCCGGTACCGTCAAACACCACCGTAATCTTGTGGCCTTTTAAGCGTTTATATGCCGCAAGTTTATCGACAAGTGCCTCCCGGCCCAGCTGCAAATCCTGACGATCCAGCGGTTTAAGAATGGATGATTGACGAATGAGGTTGTATCCGTCAACAATAATATGAACGGACATGTCTAGTCAGATTTAAAAAGGCTGAGCAGCCGGTCCAGATCATCGTTGCTGTAAAATTCAATTTCGACTTTCCCTTTTTGCCCCCGCCGTTTAATCAATACTTTTGTACCGAAATGCCGGGCCAGATCCTCTTCAATGTGTAAAAAATAGATATCCTCCGGACGCTTTTCCGGTTTTTTGACACGGTCTTTTTCGGAATTCAGACGATGAATCAGGGCTTCCGTCTCCCGAACCGACAACCCCCTGAGAATGACGGTCTTCCAGGCCTGACGCTGGAGTGCTGATGTTTCGGCCCCAAGCAGTGCTCTCGCGTGCCCCATGCTGATCAGGCCGTCTTTGATGGATGACTTGATATCATTGGGCAGCTGGTTCAGACGCAGAAAATTGGCTACCGCAGACCGGCTTTTTCCCACCTGCCGGGCAATTTTCTCCTGGGTCATTTTAAAATCGGTCAGCAGCCGCAAATAGGCTTCCGCTTCTTCCATGGGATTTAAATTCTGGCGCTGAATATTTTCCACAATAGAAAGTTCCAGAAGCTCGTGATCTCCGATATTCTTTATAATCACCGGCACCTTAAACAGACCGGCCATCTTCGCCGCCCTCAGACGCCGCTCGCCGGCGATCAGTTCATATCCGTCCGATGATGATTCCCGAACCAGAAGCGGCTGAAGAATCCCCTGAACCTTGACAGAGTCGGCAAGCTCCAGCATTTCATTTTCAGGAAAATCCCGACGCGGCTGATACGGATTCGGGACGATCTTATCCACATCACACTCCATCATATTGCCGGAGATTTCGTTCTGGCTGATGCCGATGTCCGGGAAAAGGGCGTCCAGACCTTTTCCGAGACCGCTCTCTCGTCGTTTTTTCTGTTTCGATCCGCTATCCTTGGATTTTAATTTTCCATCCCCCATTCGCAAACCTTTAACTGAAAATTTAATGGTTACAGAATAACAAACTTGTCTTTACGCCGATGGCCATTGAGCACTTCCTTTGCCAGAGCCAGATAACTGGTTGAACCGGTTGACGATGGATCAAAAAAAATGATCGGTTTTCCGTAACTGGGTGCTTCGCCCAGCCGAACGGTTTTCGGAATCCGGGTTTTAAAAACCATATTTTTAAAATATTTTACCGCATTATCCGCCACCTGGTTCGAAAGGTTGGTCCGCGAATCAAACATGGTCAGCAGAATGCCCTCGATGTTTAAGTCCGGGTTCAATCCCTGTTTGATACGCTTAACGGTCTGCATCAGCTGCCCCAAACCTTCCAATGCATAAAACTCACACTGAAGGGTTATCAGAACAGAGTTTGCGGCGGTCATTGCATTTAATGTCAACAAACTTAATGACGGAGGACAGTCTATTATTATATAATCATAATCATTGGCACACTGAGCCAACAGCCGGCTCAGCATTTTATCCCGTGACGCATCGCCCATCATTTCAATTTCAAACCCGATCAGCTCGGTTTTAGAAGGAATAATCCACAATTTGCTGATATCCGTTTCAGATATAATACTTGCGGCATCCACCTGGCCGATCAATCCGTGATACAAGGATTTCCCAATTTTTCTCTTATCAATGCCCAGTCCGGTGGTTGCATTGGCCTGGGGATCACAGTCCACCAGAAGGGTTTTTTTCTTTGCAACGGACAGCGCAGCCGCCAGATTCACCGCGGTGGTTGTTTTGCCAACTCCGCCTTTTTGATTTGCGATACAAATTGTATGTGCCATAATAGTTTAAACCCTTAACATAAAAATCCATGTTTGAAAAGCGGATAACACTGTGTCATAATATGACGTTATGATCAACACCGATATTGGACGCAAAAAAACGGCCATTTCTGACACATTTAAAAACAACTGCCAATTAATACATTGAATACCCCTATGTGTAAATTTAAAAAATTGATAGCCGTCTGGACCGCCATCCTGATTTTCACCGGCGGCCTGATAACGCCTGAGACGGCATCTTCTTTGACAATTAAAGAAGAAGAAGAACTGTCCACCGAATTTCTCAAAGCGGTTTTCCAAGCGTATGATGTGATCGAAGATCCCGTGATTAATGATTATATCAACAAAGTCGGACAGAAAATCATTGCCGCCATGCCTCCCCAGCCGTTTACCTATAAATTTTATGCGGTTCGCCAGGATGCCTATAATGCGTTTGCAGGTCCCGGAGGCAATATATTCATATTTTCAGGCTTGTTTTGCGCACTGGAAAATGAAGATGAACTGGCTGCGTTGTTTTCTCATGAAATCTCACATGTTGCGTGCCGCCACATCTCCGACATAATGGAAAAATCAAAAAAAACCAGTATGGCGACCATGGCCGGCGTGGTGGCCGGAATCCTTGTCGGTCTGGGCGGGGCGGGTACCCTGGGCAGCGCGATGACCATCGGGTCCATGGCCGCGGGACAATCCATGGTTCTTGCCTACAGCCGGGAAAACGAAATGCAGGCCGACCAGATTGGACGCACCTATCTTCAAAAAGCCGGGTACAGCTTGAACGGCCTTCTTTCCATCCTGAAAAAAATCCGCTCCGTGGACTGGTTTGATGCCGAAGAAATTCCAACGTATCTTAAAACCCATCCGGCGACCGAAGAACGCATCATGTATCTTGACAACCTTCTGGGAAAAAGCCCCGCCCCTCCGGCTGAAAAAAATTACGCGTTTGAGCTGGCGCATATCCGAATGGTGGCGCTTTATGGGGATCCGGATACCGCACTCCGTCTTTTCAAGGGCCGGGTTAAAGACCATCCGGACGATTTCATGACGCATTATGGATATGGACTGATCCTTAATCGAAA
>JAHECJ010000447.1 GCA_024641805.1 Desulfococcus sp. | reverse complement strand
ATAATTTAAACAAGGCACTTGAAGCCCTTCACAATGGCCAGAATAAACCGCAAGAAGGACAACAGCAGCAACAGCAGCAACAGCAGGGGAATCAGCAACAGCAAAAAGGCGATGATCAGCAACAAAAAAGTCAAAAAGACCAGAAAGAACAAAAGGATAAGAAAGATCAGAATCAGGATTCCCAATCGTCGACGGAAAATGCGAAGCAACCTGATCAGAAGCCACAGCAGATGCAGGCAGTCCCGCAGACCGATGATGCAAACAATATTTTAGATGAAGAAAAAGAAAACAAAAAACAGCGGATGCCCCTTTCTTCCGGTGATTTCAAGAATGTTGACAAGGATTGGTAGTCGTGAACGTCGCGAAATATATTTTTTTACCCATACTCTTTATTTCGGTATGTTTTCTCTTTAACGGAATTGCCCTGGCGCAACCTCTTCGTGCAGACGCGTTTGCACAAGAGGGTTCCGTATACGTAGGTGATCCGTTTACTTTCCAGATAAGGGTTTCAGGAAGCGACCATGCTGATCAGCCGGATTTGTCGAGCCTTAATGATTTTTTAGTTCAATTTCAGGGAGGGTCGCAAAATAACAGTTCCTCGATTAACATTATTAACGGGAAGATGACTAAAAATGTCAGCCGCGGATATGTATTCTCCTATCAGTTGACACCCAAGCAAACAGGCGTATTGACCATCCCCGCCATCCTGGTTCAGGCGGAGGGGCAGACACTCCGCACGCGACCGATCAATATCAATGTTATTGAACCTGAAAAGTCCGATGACATCAAGCTTCAGTCATTCTTGTCCAAAAACCATTGCTATGTGGGTGAACCGGTTGTTTTTACGGTAACATGGTATCTCAGGCAGGATGTCCGCTCCTTTAACTTCATGATTCCGCTTTTGGAAAAAACAGACTGGTTTTATTTTATCAATCCGGAAACCGACCAGGCATCCGGGAAAAAATATTACCGCATTCCCCTGTCTGACGGTGAGGTCATCGCAGAACAGGGAAAAGATTCTCTTGCGGGTACCGAATATTCAACCATTACTTTTTCAAAAATTCTCATCCCTAAAAAATCAGGAGAATTGTCGATTGAACCGGCAACTGTCGCCTGCGAGGTGCTGACCGGATACCGTAAATCACAGCGCCGAAATCCTTTTGGCGATGATTTTTTTTCCGGTGTCTTTAATGACGATTTTTTTGGAGGACGGCAGGAAATTTATAAAAAAGTGGCGGTTCCCTCTAATGCGCTTCGCCTTAAAATCAACGATGTCCCGAGTCTGGGAAAACCCGCTAATTTTGCCGGCCATATTGGGGAATACACTATTTCAGTGAAAGCAATGCCAACTGATGTCAATGTGGGCGATCCCATTACATTGACGATCACATTAAGCGGACCGGATTATCTGGAACATGTCGCCCTGCCCCCTTTAACCGATCAGCCGGATCTGGCCCGGGATTTTAAAATCCCCCAGGATCGTGCTACGGGCGAAACCATCGGTAAAACCAAGGTATTCACCCAGACGATCCGGGCGTTTCGGCCGGATGTGACACAGATCCCTGCTATTGAACTTCCGTATTTTGACACGAATATCGGTGAATATAAAATCGCCAGAACCAACCCTATCCCGATCACAGTGAAAGAGACACGGGTCATCACGGCACTGGATGCGGAAGGGCGCTCATTGCCAATGACAAGCACCAGCGAAGTGGAAACCTGGACAAAAGGGATTGCCTATAATTATGAAGATCCCAGTGTGATCCAAAACCAGTCGACCGGTTTCTCGCTCGTCCGATCACCGGTTTGGGTAGCCGGTGTCCTGGTTCCACCGGGTTTTTATCTGATCCTTCTTTTCGCCACAACCATTGTCCGAAAAAATCAGGCGGACCCGCTGGCCGCTCTTTCCAAAAAAGCATACGCCAGATTATGTGCGGATCTGAAAAAAATGGTAGCCGCGGAATCAGAATCCGCCAAAATCGATATGATACTGGATGGTCTGAGACATTATTTGGGCGCCCGCCTGCGAATATCGTCACAGGCGATTGTGTTCGCCGACGTTCGAAATCGACTGAATGAAAAAGGCGTATCCGATGACGTATTGGATGCGCTAAAATCAATTTTTGACGCATGTGAAGCCGGACGCTATGCTGGTGCTAACAGCAGCGCGGATGTGGCTCTTCTTTCAGAAAAAACCTTGGATATCGCCAAAAAACTGGAAGTAATATTTAAATGAACCATCTACTAAACCGGACTATTACATTCTTTTTTATTTTCTGCTTCATGGGAATCCACATGATTCTTTTTCCGGGATTTTGCCTGAGTGAGGAAACCGCACACCCTAAAACACTTTCCACAGAAGAAATATCCCGGCTTTTCAATGAAGCCAACACCTATTTCAGTGATGGCAACAAACTGGCATTATCCGATCCCCGGCAGGCCAGGCCTCTTTACGAAAAATCAATCCTAAGGTTTAAGCGGATAATTAACGACGGGAGGATTGAAAACGGTAAACTTTATTATAACATTGGAAACATATACTTCCGGATCCAAGATATCGGTCGTGCCATCTTAAATTATCGCAGGGCTGAACAATATATCGGAAACGACGTCAACCTTCAGAAAAATCTTGAATTTGCGAGAAATACCCGAAAAGACCAGATTGAAGAAAAGCAGGAGACAAAAATTTTAAAGACCGTATTTTTCTGGCATTATGATCTGTCCTCAAAAATACGAGTGATCCTGTTTACCATTTCCTTCGGGGTATTGTGGATTTTTGCCGCCGCGAGGGTTTTCATCAAAAAACCGTTTTTTAAATGGGGCATCGGTATTACTGTTGTATTGTCTATCTTGCTTGCCGGTTCTTTATCCATTGAATATATCTCAGACCGTGAGTCGGTTCCTGGAGTGATTATCAGCCAGGAAGTTACTGCCCGGAAAGGCAATAGTATGTCTTACGAGAAAAGCTTCCGGGAACCGCTGCATGCGGGAACCGAATTTACACTCCTTGAAAATCGTGGGGCGTGGCTCCGGATTGAACTTCCGGATGCCAGGACCTGCTGGATTCCGGCATCGGATGTCGAGCTGGTTCGTTAATCTTGCGGATTTTCTGAACAGCCTGTTTTAAAAGTCTGTCTATTCACTTTGCGCGCCTTTTGGGGCGCGATTTTCAGGGAAGAAGTCTTCAGACCCTCTTTTCTGACACCTGACACCCGAAACCTTTCGGCAAATTTAACTAAATTTTTTGCCGTGAAAAAAAGCGCCGGGAGAAAAATATCATTTTTAAAAAACACCACAGTGCCGGGAGGC
>JAHECJ010000446.1 GCA_024641805.1 Desulfococcus sp. | reverse complement strand
GTCTTTTGCGATTTGAACGACGTCATTATCATAGACGTAGAGCCCGGACACCGCATATTTTGATTTGGGCTTTTCGGGTTTTTCCTCGATGCCGACGACATTCCCGTTCTCGCCGAACTCCACCACCCCATAGCGCTCCGGATCATTGACCCGGTAGCCGAAGACCACTCCGCCGTGATTGACGCGCAAGGCTTTTTTGATGATTCCGGATAGGTTATGGCCGTGAAACAGGTTGTCCCCCAGTATCAGGCAGACCGGGTCCTTTCCGACAAATGATTCTCCGATGATAAAGGCCTGGGCCAGGCCGTCAGGGCGGGGCTGTTCTTCATAACTTATGGAAATGCCCAGCCAGGACCCATCGCCCAGAAGTGCTTTAAAATTCGGCAAATCCTGCGGCGTTGAGATGATCAGAATGTCCCGGATACCGCCGAGCATCAGCACGGACAGGGGGTAATAAATCATGGGTTTGTCATAAACCGGCAAAAGCTGTTTACTGGTCACCCGGGTCAACGGATACAGGCGGGTCCCGGACCCGCCGGCAAGAATAATTCCTTTCATAAAAAATTTACCTCATGCTGGGTGTTGTTCTGGATTTAACTATTTAAATTTATTCATATAAAGTCAGAAAAGGGTGTCGGGTTTCAGGTGCCGGAGGGTAAGGTCCCCGCCCTGAAACCTGAACACTGAAACCTTCTCGTAGCCTAAGGTGAGTCATTCTCATTCAGTCTGATACTGCCGCTGAATCCACTCCCGATACGCCCCGCTTCTAACCCGGGTCACCCAATTGTCATTTTCAAGGTACCAGTTGATAGTGGACTGGATTCCCTTCTCAATGGGCGTTTTAGGCATCCAGCCCAGTTCTTTTTTTATTTTAGTCGCGTCAATGGCATACCTGCGGTCATGCCCCGGCCGGTCCTTGACGAACGTGATCAGTTCCCGCCGGGCCTTTACCGCGTCTTTTCCGGTTGCATTGTCAATGGCATCACATATTGTTTCAACCAGAGTGATGTTTTCCAGCTCGCAGTCTCCGCCGACATTATAGGTTTCCCCTTCCTTTCCGTGCCGGAGGATTTCCCAGATGGCACTGCAGTGATCATCCACATACAGCCAGTCCCGGACATTTTTTCCGTCACCATATACCGGCAGGGGCTTGCCTTCAAGTGCATTCAATATCATTAAGGGGATCAGCTTTTCAGGAAACTGGTAAGGGCCGTAATTGTTGGAACAATTGGACAGCGTCACCGGCAGGTTGTAGGTGGTGTGATAGGCCCGGACCAGATGGTCCGAGGATGCTTTGGATGCGGAGTAAGGGCTGCTGGGCTGATAGGGGGTTGTTTCAGTAAAATACCCGTCATTTCCCAGGCTTCCGTAAACTTCATCCGTGCTGATATGGTGAAATCGGCGCAAGCGGTTTTTCCGGTTTCTTGCAATTTCAAGCAGGTTGAAGGTGCCGATAATATTCGTTTTGATGAAGTCATCCGGTGAAACAATCGACCGGTCCACATGGGATTCCGCGGCAAAATGGCAGACCGTGTCGATGTCATACGCGTCAAAAATCCCGGCCAATTTTTCCGGGTCACAGATATCGGCCTGGACAAATACATAGCGGTCCGGAAACATTTTTTCAATGTCTTTCAGGTTTTCCGGATTTCCGGCATACGTGAGGCGGTCCACATTGATCATGCGTCCGGTAAAATCAGGTTGATTGAACAGATACCGGATAAAGTTGGTTCCGATAAATCCGCAGCCTCCGGTTATCAGCAGGTTTTTCATAGCAGCAGTTCCCGTCTAAATTTAAATCCGACATTCCGAAATTAACTGTTTACCGTATTGACGGATATATTCATCCAGGTCCGTTTGCCAGTGTCCCATGAGATTCAGGCCTTCTGATTTGAGGCGCTTGTTTTCGAGAATTGAACATTTCGGCCGGGCAGCAGGCAGCGGATACTCATCCGTCGTACAGGGTGTTATATGATGATCTATACCTAATCTTTCAAGAAAATATTTTGCGAACTCAAACCATGAGCAATACCCCTCGGAAGACGCATGGTAAACGCCCCGGCCTTTGTTGTTAACCAGATGTTCTATTTGCAGGGCCAGGCGAAAGCTCCAGGTGGGCGAGCCGAACTGATCGCTGACGATTTTAAACGGTGTTCCCGGCTGATTCAGGGCTTTTTTCAGGATGGCTTTCAAAAAGTTGTGGCCGTAAAAGCCATACAGCCAGGCCGTGCGGAGGATAATATAGTTGGATGTATTATTCATGACCGCGCGTTCACCGCCAAGTTTAGTTCTCCCGTAATGCGAAAGCGGCCCCGGGATATTCGTCTCCGTGTAGAATCCCGGCGGTTTCTTTTTTCCGTCAAACACATAATCGGTTGAGATATGGACTAAGAGCGAGTCATTTTCCCTGGCGCTTTTTGCCAGATTTTGCGGACCGTTGGCATTAACATTTTCAGCCGCTTCTTTTTGTGTCTCGCAGAGGTCTACCTGGGTAAACGCCGCGCAATTGATAATGATATCCGGCCGGATTTTTCCCGCAACGGCATTCACCTGATCCGGGTTTGTGATATCAAGGTCTTCAACGTCAACACTGGTGACGGTGTGGTGTTGTTTAAATACATGTTCGCAGTCTTTTCCCAGTTGCCCGTTCCCGCCGGTAATCAGTATGTTCATCAATAACGCTGCCTGTATATTTTTTTGATTCAATCGGAATAAAGGATACCTGACGTAAATTGCCACACCATACATTAAAAAAAAACTTTTTACAAAAAGTATTCAAATGTATCGGGAATTGCATAATTTCCATTCAACACGCCTGATTTTTCTTGAGCATCAGCGGCCTCAAACCGTTCCTCAAGCAGCAGATATGTAAAAACCGTTTTAAATTGTTCGCAAATCTGTTACGAGAGCTGCGTAAACAATGTTGACATAAGTTGTGTAAATGCCTAAGTTACCTGTCTCAGATAAACCCAATTGTTTATCAATTTGAGCGGGTTAAAGTTTTTTAGCATTGAGTTGCAAATAAAAAAATGAAAATTAAAAATATGATGCGTCAGACTACCGGCATCGGCCGGGAAAAAATATTTTTGTCCATTATCAGTGGCATCGCACTGACTGCGGGATTTCCCATATTCGGAATCTCATACGCCGCATGGGTCGCCCTGTCATTTCTGCTTTATGCCATACGGGATATGTCTGTCCGAAACAGTGTGATCCTTGGCGGTTTGACCGGAATGATGCATTTTGCCACCCTGTTGTACTGGCTTGTGGAGACGATGAACATTTACGGCTATCTCCCGCTATGGCTGAGT
>JAHECJ010000445.1 GCA_024641805.1 Desulfococcus sp. | reverse complement strand
AAAGAGACCCCAAAAGACTGGAACATCCTAAATCGGTTTATTTAATCGGCCTGCTGGTTTTATTCATGGTGGTTTTTGTGCTGGGCGGCGTGGTCAATCATCTGGCGTTTTCAAGCCACGGACCGGGGCTGCTGATACCCCTGGTAAAAAAATTTCAGGTGAAAGAGTCGCCGATTTTAAAGGAATTCAAACAGCACAAAACAGCCGAGGAGCACCGTCACTTTCATCATTTTGTCGATTCTCCGGAGATCCCGGATGAACTTCAGCCGACGTGCTTTATATGCCATTCCAAATTGCCGCATACTAAAACTAAGAAGATCCGGGCCATGCTGAACATGCACACCAATTATTTTGCATGCGAAACCTGCCATCTGGAAATCAAAGAAGGGGAAACGGTTGTGTATCAATGGTACTCTCCGCTGGGAAAGACCTCCGAAGGACCGTTTTTCGGAACATCCTATGACCCTGAAAGCGGGGAACTCCAAAATGTCCATAACCAGGTTTCACGAATTGCGCCGTTCTACAAGAAAGGGGCGGAACTGATGCCCACCATTCATATGCAGCAGGGTGATATGGCAAGGGATTATCTAAGGGTCCGTGATCAGCTGACGCCTGAACAGCGGGATGGGGTAACAAAGAAATTCCACGAGGATATCCGTCCAAAGGGTCCGGAGTGCCAAACCTGCCATTCAGCGAAGAGCATTCTTGATTTTAAAGAACTGGGATTCTCTGAAAAAAGGACTGTCGATCTCGAAAATTTAAGCATTAAGGGCATTATAACTAAATATGATGAGTTCTATCTTCCTGATTTATTTAAGCAATCAGATGGAACTGGATCAAGCGGCCAGGGCCTTGAATGAAACGGCCATTTTGCAAAAATAAATTAAATCTGACGGTACTGATCGCCGCTGTTTTCGGCTTGTTTTTTTCGGGAAACATACTGTTTGCAATGGAATGCATCAAGAGCGAGGTCCTTAAATCCATCGAACCGTCGGGCGTGGACCAGCCGAGTGATCTCGCAATCGGGCCGAAGGGGGATATCTATCTGGTCGACGGCGTCAACAACCGGATTGTGGTGACAAACAGCGATGGCGACCCGCAGTTCACTTTCGGCAACTTCGGGAACAAGCCGGGCGAGTTTCAATATCCCATGGGTATCGACATTGCAAAAAGCGGGCGTGTATTTATCGCGGATACCAGAAACCACCGCATTCAGGCTTTTAATCCAGACGGCACCTTTTTATATATGTTTCCGGTTAAGACCTCTGATGGCGAAAAACCGGCCGCTCCGGTGGATGTGCTGGCGCTCGATCGCAAAAATTATCTGTATGTCTCGGATAAAGAAAACCATAAAATAAAGGTCCATACACAGGACGGCGGTTTTGTGTTTGAATGGGGCGGATTCGGCGAAGTGCGCGGCAAATTTCGCTACCCCGGCATTCTGGCGGTGAATGAATTCAATCAGATCTTTGTGGTGGATGTTTTAAATACGAGAATTCAGGAATTTGATCCGGACGGTAATTTTATCACTGAAATCGGCACCTGGGGAGTGAGCCCGGGGGAGTTGTTTAAACCCAAGGGAGTTACCGTCGATAAGGCAGGGCGGGTGTTTATCTCCGACAGCTTCATGGGATGCATCCAGGTGTTTACGGATTTGGGCGGTTTTTTAGGTGTGGTTTGTGAAAAGGGGACAAAAAGAGAGTTCACCACACCCGTGGGCGTTGCTTTTGATGCCGGAAACCGGCTGCACGTCGTGGAAATGCGTAAAAACCGTATACGCATATTGAAAGTGTCTGAATGAAACGTAACGGTTCTGCAAAAGGAGATTTACTCTGCGCTGTGATCCTTGTGCCCGGCCGGGAACTATTCTTTTTCACGGTTCTGTGCCTGATTATGCTGATCAGCTGTCCGGCAGCATTCGCCGCACTGGAACAGTCATCGAAAAAAGAATGTGCCATGTGCCATGTCATGTGGCTGGATGTGTTCAGAACGAATAAGGAGACACTGATCAAGTGGCAGCCGGGAAACGTTCTGATGAAAGATACCCAGGGGATCGTCAGTTCTGAAGAAATCTGCTACAGCTGCCATGACGGTTACGTGGAGGATTCGCGCCATATTGTATGGAAAGGCGAGAGCCACACCACCTTTAAAAAACCCTCCGAGAATGTCAAAATACCCGAAACCCTCACATTGAGCAACAAGGACGAGATCTACTGCGGGACATGCCATTCCCCCCATAGTGGGCGGGAGTCTGCGCCCGGGCTCACCGCGGAGGAAACCATTCCCGGTCCCATGTCTTTTCTCCGGCAGCCGAATATAGACTCCTCACTGTGTGAATCGTGCCATGTGGATCAGGCCGATTACATGCGAACAAACGGACATCCGGTGCACACGGACAAGCTGAAGATTCCGGAAGAGCTGTTTGCACTGGGGAGTGTAAAAGGGGAAAAAAAAGACACGGTCACCTGTCAGACGTGCCACAAAGTCCATGGGGCTGCAGGACGCAATTTAACGGTGATGGATAACCGCAACTCAGCGCTTTGCATGGTTTGCCACAAGGAGAGATCCATCATCGGGACCCTGCACGACCTGCGGGTGACGATGCCGGAGGCAGTCAACATGAAAGGACAGGGCGTCTCAGAATCCGGGCCATGCGGAGCCTGCCATGTCCCGCACAACGCTGCGGGGTATTGGCTTTGGGCGGGAAAATCAGGGAAACTGGCACCGGGAAATCCCGCGTCCCAAATCTGTTTGTCGTGTCACGGTGAAAATCCGGACGATAAATCGAATAATAAAATTGATGGCAAGATAAAAGGGATCGGCCAATATTCTCATCCGGTTGACGTTGATGCTGTTTCAAAAAATGACCGGGAAGCCGCCCGATCGGGTCTCACGGATAAACTCCCTTTTTTCTCACCAGCCGGAATACCGCAGCCGGTGGGCACGGTTCAATGTTTTTCCTGCCACGATATTCACCAGTGGGATCCATCGTCTCCGGACAACCGGGGCGGAAAAGACGCCAAAGGCGATGCTTCCACCAGCTTTTTGAGGATTTCAAACAGCCGGTCATCAGCGCTATGCGTGGAGTGCCACCGTGATAAACGGCAAATTTTATCTTATGATCATAATCTTGCCGTAACCGCTCCTGAAGCAGTGAATATGCGGGGTGATACGGCTTTGGTTGCCGGACCGTGCGGAGCGTGTCACATACCGCATAATGCGGCGGACAAAAGACTGTGGGCAAGAAATGTTCCTGAAGAAGAGGCTTCGGCGCCGCAGTACTGCACGGAATGCCATGCGGAAAACGGTGTGGCAAAAGAA
>JAHECJ010000444.1 GCA_024641805.1 Desulfococcus sp. | reverse complement strand
GAGAAAAACGTTCGGCCTGCCGAAAATCGGCGGTGCCTGGGGGCTTTTATTTAAAATCGCCCGGGTTACGGAGACCATCGCGATTTTTCAAAGGGAAGCCGAAGCCAACTGGATACGGGCGAATCAACCGGACATATGGCGCAGCACCCATAAATATCTGCTCCTGTCCGGATACCTGACGTATCAGCTGATCCATTCGTTTTCAGATTCCGTTGGCTGCCAGGTCGGGTACATCCCGTTTGACTATAAGGGCCAGGTATGGGCCAAGCCATCTGACTGGAAATGGTAGGGAATTCCGGTCGAGTCCCGCATGCTCCCCGAACTTTTTGAACCGGGAAAAATCATGGGGCACATCACCGCTGCAGCCGCTGAATCCACCGGTATTCCGGAGGGGACACCCATGATCGCGGCAGCCGCTGACAAGGCCTGCGAAATTATCGGATCCGGCTCCCTTGAGTTGTCCACCGGATGCCTCAGCTATGGCACTACGGCAACTATTAATGTCACCAGCTCAAAATATATTGAGGCGATTCCGCTCATCCCCCCCTACCCGTCTGCCGTCCCAAACCACTTTTCCCTTGAAATTATGGTGTACCGGGGTTTCTGGATGGTCAGCTGGTTTAAAAATGAATTCGGTCATGCAGAAAAGGAAAAAGCAAAAATGCTGGGCATTGATGCCGAAGCCCTGTTTGATAAACTTATTGAAGAAATCCCCCCCGGTTCCATGGGACTGATGCTCCAGCCTTACTGGAGTCCGGGGCTGAAAATGCCCGGCCCCGAAGCCAAGGGCGGCATCATCGGGTTCGGTGACGTCCACACCCGGGGCCATGTCTATAAATCCATTCTTGAAGGGCTGGCATATGCTCTTCGCGAAGGCAAAGAACAGATTGAAAAACGCACTAAAACCCCGATCAAATCCCTCCGGGTATCCGGCGGCGGTTCCCAGAGCAAAAATGCCATGCAGGTTACGGCTGACATATTCAACCTGCCCACCGCCCGTCCCCACCTGTATGAAACATCCGGCCTCGGTGCCGCCATCAATTGTTCAGTAGGCATCGGCCTTCATCCGGACTTTAAAACCGCCATTCATTCAATGACCCATACCGGCGATGTCTTTGAACCGAATGCCAAGACGCATCAGCTTTACAATGACCTGTACACGCGGGTCTATAAAAAAATGTATAAACAGCTCAAACCACTTTACCATGAAATCAAGGAGATTACCGGCTATCCGAAATAATCAGGAGGTGCCAGTTATGAAAAAACAAAATCATGTGATGTTCGCAGATACCGTCAACGGGATCGACCAGGCGGTCAAGGAATCATTTGATCATTTCGGGGGCGTGCGAACACTTTTAAAATCGAGCCGGGATGTTTACATCAAAGTTAATGGCGTGGATTTAAAAAAACACGCCTATACCGACCCGGAAGTCCTGAGGCAGGTCATTCTGTATTTACAGGCAAACGGCGCCAACGATATCTACGTCATCGAAAACGCCACCCAGGGCAATATCACGCGCCTGGTTTTCAAAGTCACCGGCATGGAAACCGTCTGCCGGGAAACCGGCGCGATACCGGTCTACCTGGATGAAACACCTGCGATTCCGGTTTATCTTGAAGGGCTTCAGGCCTTTATTGACATTTCATCTTTTGTCTATGAACGCCTGATTGAACAGGCGGAAAAGAATCTCTATCTTTCGATCCCCAAGTTAAAAACCCACTCCATGTCCACCGTGACGCTTTCCATTAAAAATCAGTTTGGTTTTGTGCATCACCAGAGCCGGATCGCGGACCACAATTTTAACCTTCACCAAAAATTTGCCGATATTTACTCCCTCCTGAGACCCGACTTTGTCGTCGTTGACGGTTTGATTGCCACCAACCACGGTCATTATATCGCGGAAAAAAATGCCGACCAGTGTATTGTTCCCATGAATTGCCTGATCAGCGGAACAGACCCGCTGGCCGTCGATACCGCCGGTGCTTCGTTCATGGGATTTGATATTAATGAAGTCCCACATCTGCTTTTCTCCCGGCAGAAGGGAATCAGTTCTGCGGACATGAACAATATTGAAATCATCAACCGCAGCCTTTATGAATCGCGAAGAAAAAATCTGACTCATCACCTGCTGGAACAATTCCCGCCGAATCTGACCATTTTAAGGGGCGAAACACGATGCTGCCTGGAAGGCTGCCGAAGAAACACGGAAACCGTTGCGGAAATTTTCCATTGTGACCATAATGGCAAGGGTGATTTCACCATCCTGATGGGAAAAGGTATCCGCCCTGATCTGGTTAATAAAATAAATACCCGGGCGGTTCACCTTGCCGGCGGATGCGCCATCCAGGACTATGGCCTTGAAATGCAGCGGCGGTTCGGGGAAAAAAATGTGACGTTCAGCAACGGCTGCAACAACCTGCCGGAAACCATCCACGCCTTGTGCAGACACATGAAAGTTAACCCCATCAAACTTTCCGCGACAAATCCCATCAACGCCCTGATCGCACTGGCAAAAGCAAAAATGCACGGCACCAAAGCCATTATACCGCCCCTGATATAGGTTTGCAGGTTTCAGTTAGAAAATTTAAGGCTAAAAGGGTGAAGTCGGCATAAAAGTAAGGGTTTTAAAAAGCTGATGCCTGGAATCCGCTTGTCATGCCCGGGTTTAAATAGCTTACTTGTAACTCCCCTCTTCCTTCTTCTATCTTCAACCTTCTACCTTACCTATACCTTCACTCTTCCAATCGATTTCAACCGCTCCAAAACCGGAGGGTGGGAATAGTTTAAAAATACATACAGGGGATGGGGCGTGAGATTGGAAAGATTATGAACCGCCAGTTTCTTCAACGCACTGATAAAAGATTCCGGATCACAGGTTGTTTCAGCGGCAAACCGATCCGCCGCATATTCATTCTTTCTGGAAAAATACTGCATGAGAATACCCATAAAAAAATCAATGGGCGCAAATAAAATACCGAAAAAAACAAGGCCGGCATACACCGACGGCGCATCCATGTAAAAGGCTTCAAACAGCATGGGCGAAGAAATAAACAAAGAGAGCAGATACAACATGACTCCGGTCTGAAGAATCCCGGATACCAGCATCCACAATACATGCTTTTTCTTATAATGCCCCATTTCATGAGCCAGCACCGCAACCAGTTCATCTGTCGTATGATTTGCCACCAGCGTATCATAGAGGACAATCCGCTTATGCCGGCCAAACCCGGTGAAAAATGCATTGGTTTTCCTGGAACGTTTAGAGCCATCCATAATAAAAACATTTTTTAATGAAAAATGAATGGAATCTGCGTAAGCCATG
>JAHECJ010000443.1 GCA_024641805.1 Desulfococcus sp. | reverse complement strand
GCTGTCTTGCTTTGCCGCCCAAAAAATTCCCGGCTTGGGCGTCGAGCCAGATGGATTCGGCAAATTGGGACATGGCAGGTGACGGGTAGGAAAGGTTGCCAAAGACAATCCCGGCATTAATCCCTTTGGCATTCTGGTATCCTGCGTCGTTTAATGCTTCCCGGGCGGAGTGAAGCAGCCAGTGTACCAGGCGTCCATACTGCATGATTTCTTCTTCGGGAATCGAGAACCCGTCGGGACGAAAAACGGATTTGAATCCGCTGACATATCCACCCTGATCACACCAGGTGATATCCCTATCGTTTTTCTGGGGGGCGTTTGGTCCGGCAACAGCCATGACCAGTTTCGGGTCCGTCCGCCAATATCCTTCAGGTACCTTAGATAACAGGTTTTTTCCGGCGGCGATGTTGTCCCATAGTTTTTTCGGATTCAGCGCGCCCGGCAGGACGCAAGACTGTCCAACAATGGCAATCGGTTCGAAGGACATATCTACCGGTTCTCATGTCCGTGAGTCGTCGAATCCGGCAGTATGTGCATCTCTACGTCGCAAAGTTTTGCTGCAATTCTGCCGTCTTGACCGAAAAACGAGATGTCCGAGACGGTGCGCCCGTTTTGGATTGATTTGCCGGTCAATACGCAATCGATCGGTCCGGTTATGGGGCCGTTGTGGTAGGAATAACAGGCGCCGATTTTGGTTGGCAGGGATTTTTTGTTTAAGTTGTGTATTCCCCACAATATGGCCAGCTGCAATCCGCCGTCCAGGGCGGCAACATCAAATTTCCAGAGGGAATGCGGCCAGGACATTTTCTCTACCCCACCCAGTACGGCTGTGGCGGTTTCGCCGGAAACACCTTTTAAGGATTTGATGACTTGAAATTCCGGTCCGTGAAAGAGCATGTTTTTGTAAATTTCAGAAACATCCCACTTCCATGATGGTAATCCATTTTCCTTTGATTTGAACTCAATTTTGTTTTCAGGGTCTTTAAAAGACATTTCTATCTTTGCGGCGTAATGGGCGCCATTGCCATTGGGCCCTATCAACGCCAGGTCCAGAAAAGAGCGGTCGCCGTTCACCTGACGGCAGTTTACCGTAAAGTGGTCTCTGCCGTTTATGAAGTTATCGAGCTTGATTCCGCGAAGGACCTTGAGATCCGTGCAGCCGACATAATTCATATCCGGATTGTAAAGTTGGGCTGTCCTTGCGAACCATTCAATAACCATAGCAACCGGGACGACGGGCGTATCCTGTATACGATGGCTGTCGATAAAAGGATATTTTTCTTTGTTCACGAGCAGGCTCAGGTTGAGTTCCCGGGGTAACTGACTGATGCCAAGGGAACTGTCCGGAGGAGCGGGGCCGATGACAATCTCTATATTTTCCGGAGCGTCCTCGATTAATTCTTTTACAAATCGTTTTGCACCCACATCAACCGGTATCAGGGGAATCCCGGCCTCTTCGAAATGGGCTTTGAGCAGCGGAGAAACCATGCCGCTATCCCACGGACCCCAATTTATAGACTTTACGAAACATTCGCCTTTACGCCGGAGCGCTTCCGCATCCGCGACCTTGTTAAGAATTTCGTTGGCCATGGCATAATCGCTTTGCCCCATATTGCCGGTACGACCGGCGATGGAGGAGAAAAGACAAATTATTTTTAGATCGTCTTTGGCAGTTGTGTTCAGCAGCGCTTCAAGTCCTTTCACCTTGGTGTTAAAGACCCGATCGAATTGTTCCGGTGTTTTTTCAGCGATGAGCTTGTCTGCCAGGACACCCGCTCCGTGGATAATGCCGGTGATGGCTCCCCATTCTTTGCGGATTGATTTAAGGGCGTTTGAAATGTCTTTTCCATTCGTCACATCAGCGACGATATACCGTACATCAGAGCCAGCCAGACGCATGGACTCCAGATTGGATTTTATTTCCCGGGCGGCGAGTATTTTATGGGTTTGCTGATTGAGATCCATGGGTGTTACGGGTTTACCGTTGGCCTTAGCATCCTTCAAAAGTGCCGTTTTAATTTCGGCGTCGGTGGCTGCACCGAGACAGCAATCTGGCTCGTCTAATAGATCGGTTCTGCCGATCAACGCAAGGCGAGGTTTTATCTCTTTGGCAAGCTGTATGAGTGTTTTAGCGGTAATTCCTCTCGCACCGCCGGACGCTACAATGACTGAATTTTCATCCAGTGCCGTGCCTGCATTCCCGGCGGGTTTACTGTAACTTTTGAGACGGAATCGGCTTCCGTCGGACTTGAGCCCGACTTCCAGGTCCGGTCCGCCGGTCAGAAGTTCAGTGCAGATGAAGGATGCAATCTGTTTAGCTGACAAACCATTGCAGTCAACGTCGATGGCTTTTACAGATGCCTTTGACCATTCAATACCAGCGGTTTTCACCAGACCGGTCAGCCCGGAAAGCCAGACACGGTCGCCGGCCTGTCCTGACAGTCCAAAATCGCCGCCGGTATTTTGAACTGTCACAAAAACGCCGCCTTTGTCAGTCAACCGGCCGGCTATTCTTTTAGCGGCCATAAAAGCTTCCCGATTGATATCCATGGCATCCTGTTTATTTTCGATTTTGCGCAGGCCGCCAAGGAAAATCAAGCCGTCGCAGTTTTCGGGAACTTCTTTTACCACTGCGGCATGAATATGGTTTCTTTCCAGTTCTTTGGCCAGAGCAGTCGCAATGCCGGTTTCATCATCAACAATACACATATGATCTGCCTGTATAAGCCCGGGCATTGAAAAACCGGAATAGGGCACCGGGGTTTCACGGAGGACATATCTCCCAATCCCTAATTCTTGTTCGGTTGTATGTGTTTCTGCGATCTGGACTCCGTCTTTTGAAGAATCAGTTTCACTGAGCCTGACTTGCCCAAGTGAACTTTTAATAAAAGCGATGACATCGCCAAGGGTTTTGATTTCAGCCATGACCGAAGGATCGACTTCGGGCAGCCCTGGATTTTCATCATTGATGGCGGAAAAGATCTCAACCCGCTTGATCGAATCAATGCCGAGATCCAGCTCAAGATCCATATCAAGCGTTAAAATTTCCTTTGGGTACCCGGTTTTTTCGGCCACCACATCTAAAAGCATCTCTTTGAAATCGATATTCTCTGGAACAGATGCCTGTCCGGTAGGCGAAACAGACGCCTGGTCGGTTGCGATGGACTCGACAACTGAATCAACAGCGACCGGTCGTGGGGGTGAATCGGTTGTCGAAGGGGCATGCTGACCAATAAAATCAATGACATCGCCAAGGGTTTTAATGTCAGCCATTACTGCGGGATCGACTTCGGGCAGCCATGGGTTTTCTTCGTTGATAGCGGAAAAGA
>JAHECJ010000442.1 GCA_024641805.1 Desulfococcus sp. | reverse complement strand
ATGTGATACGTACTTTTAAGACACTCCAAGGAAAAAGTCTATATTCAACCTCCGAAAGCCTTATACCAATTGCGGAAAAATAAAGCGGATATTCCTCGCAAAAATTGATCAGAGTACGAAGAGCATTCTTATTCTTGTGCTTTGATCTGGGTTATGTGATAATTATTCATTAAATTCACGTTGCTATCCATTAAAAGAACTTCTATCGTTGAGATCGTCGTCCAAATCCCTTCATAGCGGAATCGGAGATCATTTTGCGGGCAAGTGACATAAAAATTGAAGAAATCGTTAAACGAGATCCCAAAAGCGGTTTTCCCTTGTTTGGCGCCCACCGGGTGATGTTGAGCGGTATCAATTCCCTGAGACGTTTCGGGGACGACCTTAATCTTGCCCTCGGTTACGAAAAAATGCGCGTTATCCTGACGCGTCTGGGGTATGAGAACGGGTTAACGACCGCCATGGCTATCGGGGAAATGTATGAATTTGATACACCACTGGAATGGTTCAAATCAGTTCAACAGCTGTTGATCATGGCCGGTATCGTCAACCCGGAATTTACAACCTTAAATTTTGACCATGATAAAAAATGGCTTGAATTCATCATACTCGGGCACGAGTCATTTGAAGCCGCAAACTACAGTGCGAATAATCCTGACAGGAACCCGAATCCCATCTGTAATTTGCTGGTCGGTTTTTTGAGTGGATTTGCCAGTGCCGTCCTGGGGGGAGATGTCCTGGTGCGTGAAACGGGATGTATGGTTCAGGGAAAAGATATTTGTACCTTTGAAGGAAAATCCATTGCTGTGGATGAAGCAGACTTCATAACATGGCAGAAGCAACTGACATTAGAGCCGTTGGATGAGGAAATCACTCGTTTGAAGGCTGAACTGGAGAGTTCCCGCGAAGATTTAAGCCGCCGTGATTCCGAAATCAGGAAGCTCCGCAAAAAGGTCCATTCGTCTGAAACTAACCACGGCATCATTCATCGATCCAAATCCATGTCCAATGTTCTGGATCTGGCCTTAAAAGTGGCAGACACGGATGTTTCGGTACTGATACAGGGGGAAAGCGGAACCGGAAAGGAGCTGATCGCCCGCTTTATCCATAAACGCTCTTCCCGAAAGGAAGATCCGTTTCTGGCCATTAACTGTGCGGCCATGCCGGACACACTTCTGGAAAGCGAACTGTTCGGACATGTCAAAGGTGCATTTACAGGTGCTGAAAATGACAAAAAAGGGCTTCTTATCGCAGCCGGTAAAGGAACTTTTTTCTTAGATGAAGTGGGTGAGATGCCGATGGATATCCAGGTAAAAATCCTTCGCGTCCTTCAGGAAAAAGAAGTCAGGCCCCTGGGTGGGACAAAAACCCAACCGGTGCATGCCCGCATCATCGCTGCCACCAACCGTGATCTGAAAACCTTGATAAAATCAGGAAACTTTCGCGAGGATTTATACTATCGCCTCTCCGTGTTTCCGCTTACCATTGAACCGCTGAGGCGGCGCCGGGAGGACATTCTCATTCTGGCACGACATTTCCTTGCCGCCAACCGCATGGAGCATCCTGGATTCGAACCCCGAACCGTACGTTTTCTAGAAAAATATTCATGGCCGGGAAATGTCAGGGAGCTTCAAAACTGTATCGAATATGCTTCGGTAATGGCCGGCAGCAAGACCATTGAGCCGGATCATTTGCCACCGGCCGTTATCCAGGAAAGCCCCTCTCTGTTTTCCAGTTTATCCGGAGATGTGCCGTCACTGGTAGAAATTGAGGTACGTTATATCAAGTGGGTGCTCGAACAGGTGAAAGGCAATAAAAATGAAGCATCCCGGATTTTAGGCATTGGCGCCGCAACGCTCTGGCGGCATCTTAAAAAGCATCCCGGTTGATTTCATAAAACCAAGCGCCTCTGCAAAATAACCAGCCTGCACAATTCCCATCGATTTGAAAAAACTATTTCAAAATGAAATAAATTTCAAAATGAAATACTATTTTTCTATTCACTAATTCCTATAATAATATATAACATACTGTGATAATTTATAATAAAATTATTTATGATTTCTGGCACACGTGTTGCAATAACAAGAGTGGATGTCAAACGAAAATGCAGTATTTACTTTTCAGGAGGATACATCAGCATGGATGAAATGAACGCCTGTTTTGATGATTTCAGTTGCGGCCTGAAGGCCATCGCAAAACAGCCGACCGGAATGATCAAGGAAATAAAAGAGGTCAGCGCGCTTGCCCGGAAATTCAATGATGAGGTCGTGGGCGGTCAGGCATTGGCAATTGACGATGAGTTAGACCGGAATCCGGATGCATTGCCCTATGAATGGACTCGTCAAGCCCTGGGATGGGGGTTATATACCCTCTGGATTCCCAAAATATTCGGAGGTGGCGGTTACTGCTTTCCATCGCTTTCCTATTTTTTAGAAGAAGTGGCATCGGCCTGTCTGGGGATGGCCAATCTGATCGGATCTCATTATCTGGGAATCGCCGGCGTCATGGCGACCGGAAACCTTTCGGTCCTTCAATGGCTGTGCGAGGATATCACGTCATCCCATAAGCGGGGGGAGGCGTGCCTTTCATCTTTTGCCATCACCGAACCTTCGTCAGGCTCGGATACGGCTTCCGCTGATCTTGTGGACCGCGGGCAAATTTCATGTGAGGCGAAAAAAGTACCGGGTGGCTATGTGTTAAACGGGACCAAAATATTCATATCCAACGGTCATTTTGCAAAATGGCACATGGTGCTTGCATTTGAAGATATCGGAAACCCATCATCGACTGCTGTTTTCTGCCTGGTGCGTACCGGGGACAAGGGTTTTCAATTAGGTAAAAAGGAAGACAAAATGGGCCAGCGGGCCTGTCCTGCCAGTGAACTGATTTTTAAGGACTGTTTTGTCCCGGATAAACAGGTATGCCTCTCGCCGCATATGGTTAAAGGCTATAAAAAGCCTTATCGCGACATCTACCAGGATGTTTTTGATGATTTGTGCTCCATTTCCAGGGCGGGTGTGTGCGCTTTGGGAGCTGGTGTCGGCCTTGGCGCTTACAGGGAGACATTAAAGCTGGTGGAAGAAACGCAGACGACGAATGGTTGGCTGATTAACCAGGAATGGGTTCAGATAAAAATAGCGGATATGCTCCGAAACAACCTGATCAGCAGACTGCTTTTTGCGGAAGTAAACCATGCGAACAGCATTTATGGACTCTTTAAGCCTCTACAGACAAAACCCCTTTATTATTTATCGAAACTTCTCCCGGCAGGATTGCTGTTAAAGACAACCCGATTGGCCGCCAGGTGGTCGGTTGTTGTGCACCTGTTTC